>NZ_QUCY01000002.1:0-51002 GCF_003474385.1 Eggerthella sp. AM16-19 | reverse complement strand
TGCGGCATGCCGCAACCGCGCACGGCGTCGGTTCGGGTCGTTCCCCCTTGGGCAACCTTAGGCGGGTCGGCGCGGTTGCCCGGCTAGCCTTTCAGGTCCACGTTCTTGGTGTCCGTGATCAGCATGTAGCCGGGGGCGTGCGTGATGGCGAACGGCGGCTTGCTGTTCATGACGATGGACTGCGGGGTGACGCCGCATGCCCAGAACACCGGCACCTCGCCGGGGTTGATGTCCACCGGGTCGCCGAAGTCGGGCTTGGCGATGTCCTTGATGCCGATGACGGAGGGGTCGCCGATATGCACGGGCGCACCGTGCACCTTCGGGATGGCGCCGGAGATCTGCACCGCCTTCACCACCTGGTCGTAGGGGATGGGGCGCATGCTGACCACCGTGTTGCCGCTCATGGAGCCGGCCGGCTCGCACGCCAGGTTGGTAAGGTACATGGACACGTTGCGGCCCTGCGTGTTGTGGCGCATTTCGATGCCCGCCTCAATGAGCTCGCTCTCGAAGCTGAACGAGCAGCCGATGATGAACGCCACCAGGTCGTCGCGCCAGTGGTCCACCACGTTGTCGACCTCGTCCACCATGACGCCGTCCTTGTAGATGCGGTATCCGGGGAAGTCGGTGGCGACGTCGCAGTCCTTCGCGCAGATGTGCGTCATGCGCTCGCCCACCTCGGTGACCTCCAGGATGGGGCAGGGCTTGGGGTTGCGTTGCGCAAACAGCAGGAAATCATAGGCTTGCTCGCGCGGCAGGATGATCAGGTTCGCCTGCGCGTAGCCCGGGCACAGGCCGCTCGTGGGGGCGGCGAACTTGCCTTCGCGGATCAGATGGCGCGCCTCGGCCGGCGTGGCATGGAGCATCTGCTCCCACACCTCGGCATCGACGCCTTCGGGCTTTGCGGGTACCGGCATTTCGATTCCCATAACGCTTCCTTTCGTTGATCCCTACACTTCGCCTGCAAGGAACTGCTCGATGAACCCCGTGTCGGCCAGGCCGGCGCGGAACGTCTCGTTCTCCATGATGGCGTATTGGAAGTCAAGGTTGGTGTTCACGCCCACGACCACCATCTCCTCGAGCGCGGTGCGCATCTTGGCGATGGCCTCGGTGCGGTTGCGGCCCTGCACGATGATCTTGGCGATCATGGAGTCGTAGTACGGCGAGATCTCGAAGCCGTCGTAGGCCGCGGTGTCCACGCGCACGCCGTTGCCGCCGGGCAGGTGCATCTGCGAGATGGTGCCGGGGCTGGGCATGAAGTTCTTCTCGGGCGTTTCGGCGTTGATGCGGCACTCGATGGCGTGCCCGCGCAGCACGATGTCGTCCTGGGAAAACGACAGCGGTTCGCCGGCGGCCACGCGGATCATCTCGCCCACCAGGTCGGTGTGCGTGACCATCTCGGTGACGCAGTGCTCCACCTGGATGCGCGTGTTCATCTCCATGAAGTAGTAGTTGCGATCGGCGTCCATGAGGAACTCGATGGTGCCGGCGGACGTGTAGCCCACGGCGCGCGCGGCCTTCACGGCGTCGTCCATCATGCGGCGGCGCAGGCCCTCGTCGGCGTCCAGCAGCGGGCTGGGGCTTTCCTCGATCATCTTCTGGTGGTTGCGCTGCACGCTGCAGTCGCGCTCGCCCAGGGCAACCACGTTGCCGTGGTTGTCGGCGATGATCTGCACCTCCACGTGGCGCGGGTTCTGCACGGCGCGCTCCAGGTACATGGTGTTGTCGCCGAAGGCGTTGACGCTTTCGCGCTGGGCGATGTTGAACATGTCGGCGAAGTCCTCTTCGCTCTCCGACACGCGCATGCCCTTGCCGCCGCCGCCCGACGACGCCTTGATCATGATGGGCCAGCCGATGGTGCGGGCCTGCTCAAGGGCCACGTCCACGTCATGGACGCCCTTCTTCGTGCCGGGCACCACGGGCACGCCGGCGTCCATCATGGTGCGGCGGGCCTGGCTTTTGTTGCCCATGCGGTCGATGACCTCGGGCGTGGGGCCGATGAACACGATGTCGTTGTCGCGGCACAGCTTGGCGAACGTGGAGTTCTCGGACAGGAAGCCGTAGCCGGGGTGGATGGCGTCGGCGCCCGTGCCCTGGGCCGCGGCCAGGATGGCGGTGGTGTTCAGGTACGAATCGCGCGCCGGCGCGGGGCCGATGCACACGGCCTCGTCGGCCAGGTAGGTGTGCAGCGCTTGACGGTCGGCCGTGGAGTACACGGCAACCGTCTTGATGCCCATGGCGCGACATGCGCGGATGATGCGCACGGCTATCTCGCCGCGGTTGGCTATGAGGATCTTGTTGAACATGGGGCTCGCCTGGCCTTACGCGTTCGCGCTGGTGGAGATGCGGAACAGCGGCTGGTCGTACTCGACCTGCGTGCCGTTTGCGGCCAGCACCTCGGTGATGACGCCCGGCGCGGGGGCGGTGATCTCGTTCATCATCTTCATGGCCTCCACGATGGCCAGCGTCTGGCCGGTCAGCACCTCCTGGCCAACCTTCACGAACGGGTCCTCGTCGGGGCTGGGGCCGGCGTAGAACGTGCCCACCATGGGGCTGCGGACCACGCTGGCGTCCTCATCGCCGGCCACGGGCGCGCTTGCGGCGCCGGCCACCACGCCGGTGGCGTCCTCGCGGGCGTTGAGCAGCTGGCCGACGCGCTCGGCCATGAGGGGCAGGGTGGAGGAGGACAGCGCGCCGGCAGCGGGCTTGCGCTCGAGCTCGATCTCCATCTGGCCGTCCTTGAAGCGCAGGGCCGTCAGGTCGCCCTCGTCCATGATGCTGAGGAGGTCGAGGATGTTCTCGCGGCGCTGCTTCATGGCGTCGGCGGTGCCGTTGGTTTCGTTCGTGGTCATGGGGTGCTCCTATCGGTTCGAATCGCTTGCGGGCTGCTCTGCGGGCTGCAAGCGTTGTTGCTCGGTCTTGCTCAGTTCGATCCACAGCTTTTGGCTGCCGGACACGTGCGCGCGGGCCTGCGCTTCCAAGATGGGTGTCAGCCTTCGCGCCGTCCTTCGCGGCGATATGCCGCCGTAGCAGGGGCGCCTGACCATCTTGGCGAGCGCCTCCATGCGGCGCGCTTCCTGACGGTACAGGTCCTGCGCCTGCTGGATGGTGACGGGGGCGAAGCGGATGATGCGGCCCGACGTGCACTGCACCAGCTTGGGCAGGTCGACGCTGCAGACGGTGCCGATCTTGGCGTAGCCGCCGGTGGTCTGGCGGTCTGAGAGCATGATGATGGGGCGGCCGTCGGCGGGGATCTGCACGGCGCCCAGCGCGATGCCGTCCGAGATGATGTCGCTGCCGTTCACCGTCTCGATCTCCGGGCCGTCCAGGCGGAATCCCATGCGGTCGCAGCGGCTGGTGGTGGTGTAAGGCTTGCCGTAGAAGGTGTTCACGCCGTCTTGTGTGAACATGTCCTCCTGCGGGCCGGGCACCACGCGCAGCGTGATCTCGGGGTCGTCGAAGCCGTAGAACGCATCGTCCCGGTCGACGGTGTGCGAGCCCAGGTTGGGGATGAAGTCGATGTTGCGCGTGCAGAACGGCAGGTAGTCGCCGGTGATGAGCGCGCGGCCCTTCCATCCGCCGATGCCGCACTTCAGGTTGGTGGAGCGGCTGCCCATGACCTCGGGCGCGTTGATGGAACCGCCCGCGATGGCCAGGTAGCCGTACATGCCCGTCTTCGGGGCGCCGAATGCCAGCACGCTGCCGCGGTGCACGGCCAGCGCGGTGTACATGGGCGCGGGGCGGCCGTCGAGCGTGGGGCGGAAGTCGCCGCCGGTGATGGCGACGTAGGTGCTGGTGGTGAAGCGAAGCGTCGGCCCGGCCAGGCAGAACTCCAAGACGGGGGCGTCGGGGTCGTTGTCGACCAGCAGGTTGGCCGTGTGCAGCGCGCGGGTGTCCATGACGCCCGACGGGCTGAAGCCGCTGCCCAGATAGCCGGTGCGGCCCCGGTCCTGCACGGTGGTCAGGATGCCGGGCTTGATGGCGGTGACTCCCATGCTAGGCCTCCTCTACGACGACGTCGCACTCATAGCCGCCTGCGGCGATCTGCGCCTCGATGGCGTCGTACTGCTTCTGCGTGATGGGTTGGAAGCGAAGGTACTCGCCGGCGCGGTACAGGATGGGCTGGGCGCGTTCGGGGTCGTACGGGCGCACGGGGCTGCGGCCGATGATCTGCCAGCCTCCGGGGCTTGCCAGCGGGTAGATGCCCGTCTGCGCGCCGCCGATGCCCACGCTGCCTGCGGGGATCTCGGTGCGCGGAACGGAAAGGCGCGGCGTGTGCAGCCGCGGGTCCAGTCCGCCCAGGTAGGCGAAGCCGGGCAGGAAGCCCAGCATGTCGATGAGGTAGTCGTGCGCGCAGTGCAGGCTGATGACCTCCTGCTCGGACATGCCGGCATGGTGCATCACGGTGGGCATGTCGGGGCCGAACTCCCCGCCGTAGCAGACGGGGATGACCACGATGCGCTTCACGCCCGCCTCGGCGGCGGTCAGGTTGCGCAGCTTGCCCTGCACACGCTGGCACAGCTCGTCGTAGCCGATGACGCACGGGTCGTAGGTGACCATGAGCGAGCAGAACGTGGGTACCAGCTCGGTGACCCCGGGGATGGGGTCGTCGGTGAGCGTCTGCGCCGCAACGCGGATCATGCCGCTGGTTTGCGGTGATATGGTTTTGGCGAACTCCAAGTTGATAGCGGAGTCGCCAGCGATGGTGATGTTGAATCCAGCCACTGTTCCCCTATGCTTTCGGATTGCGTACCAGCCTATGGTAGATGATGTTCCCCTTCATGCTAAGGCAATTAGCCGCAAATAGGCATTTTGGTAATATACTTGCAACTTATTTCATGGATAACGATGAAGCCGCGGATACGCGGCAAAAGGCGCGGCTGAGCAGGTGGGCATTCCGGTTAGCGGGGCGTATCTCGCGACAGCGGGGCGCCGGCGGCAGTGGAGCGCGTGCGGCATCGCCGTGCCTGCGGCGTCGTTGCAACGATCATGCGGCGACGGAGCGCCTTTGGCGTCGTTTTGCCGATTTCAAGATAACGGGAGCGAGGGTCTCGGTTGGTTAAGAACGTCATATTCCTGGCGGTGTTCTTGTTCGGCTACACCGTGCAGGCCATCACCGGCTTCGCTGGCAACATCTTCTGCATGCCGGTGGGCACGCTCACGCTGGGGCTGCAAAGCTCGGTGTCCATCTTGAACGCCACGGGCTTTCTGGCCTGCACGGTGCTGGCCGCGCTGAACATCCGCAGCATCCATTGGCGCGAGCTCGGCAAGATCGTGGGCGTCATGCTGCCGTTCGTGGTGCTGGGCGCCTGGCTTGACTCCGTGGTGCCGCTGCATGCGCTGCTGAAGATATACGGCTTGGTCATCCTTGCCGTGGGCATTAAGAACCTCGTGCAGCGCAAGCAGTCGTTCCTGCCCGAGTGGGCGCTGTGGGGCGTGCTGGTGGCGGCGGGCCTGATCCAAGGCATGTTCGTCTCGGGCGGCGCGTTGCTGGTCATTTACGCGGTGCAGAAGCTCACGGACAAGGAGCAGTTCCGCGCCACGCTGTCGGCGGTGTGGTCCATCCTCAACCTGCTGTACGCCGGCGCGCAGCTGTACCAGGGGCACTTCACCCACGAAGTGTGGGTCATGGTGCTGTGCTGCGTCCCGCTCATCGTGCTGGCCACGGCGGTGGGCGGCAAGCTTGCCAAGCGCATCAGCCAGGAGCGCTTCCTGAAGCTGACGTACGTGTTGCTGCTGGTCATCGGCACCGTTTTGCTGGTCACGTCGTAGAGCCATGCCTGAAACAGAAAAGCGGGGGCCGAGGCCCCCGCTTTTCAGCTCTTGCTTGTTTCGCCGTTCGCTTCGCGCGGTTAGTCCTGCTTGACCACCAGCACGTCGCAGCGGACGTTGCGGATGAGGTACGTGGAAACGCTGCCCACGAACACGTACTTGATGTTGCTCAGGCCGCGCTCGCCGCAGATGACCAGGTCGGGCTCGGTGGGCTCGATGAGCTGCTTCTGCAGCGTATCGGTGATGCGGCCGGCACGGACGATCAGCTGCACGGAGGGGATGTCGGCGTTGTTGCGGGCCTTCTCCAGCAGGTCGGCAAGGTCTGTCTCGATGCGGATCTTGCCCTCGTTGCACAGAAGCTCGAAGTCGACGCCCGATGCCTCATAGGGCACGGAGTCGATGACATGGCCGAACGTGAGCTCAGCATGCTCTTCCTCCGCCAGGGCGATTGCGCGCTCCATGACCGCTCGCTGGGTGGATGCGCCGTCGAGTGCTGCGAAGATGCGCTTGTAACCGAAAGCCATGATAACCCCTTTCGTTGTGCGCGGCGCTTGGGCGCCTGCGCGGATGTTTTCAGGTCGGCTCGAGCGTGTGCCCGAGATCACGCGCCCGTGTTCTGGGGTTATTGTACCGCAATGTGCGCCCGCCGGCGGTGACGGTTTCCTTTCGGCGCAAGGTGTTGCCCAAGGGTTTCCCGGCGGGGAAGCGGTCTGCGAGCGAACGGTCGAGCGCGCAGGCGGGCGGCGTGTGTGAGCGGCTAGCGCGCGCCGGCCGGGTTGGTTGCGCGCGGCTCCCCCGGCGGCGCTTGCTGGCTTCCCCAAATGCGGTTTTCGTGCTTCGGCTAACTTCGTTAACCGCGATACGGGCGGCAATGCGGTGCGAAAGTGCTAATCTGAACGGCGAACTTATCATCGTGCGTTATGCGCACCGGCACGCAAGGAGCACCTTATGATCGACGAAAGAATGTATGGCCTGGGAAATGCGCCCTCCGCGATCCGCGAGCTGTTCGCCTACGGTTTGAAGCGCAAGGCGGAGATCGGCGAGGACAAGGTGTTCGATTACTCCATCGGCAATCCCAGCGTGCCTGCGCCGCAGAAGGTGGCCGATACCATCGAGGAGCTTATGAAGCTGCCGCCGGTCGAGCTGCACGCGTATTCCCCTGCTGCCGGCATCCCCGCTGTCCGTCAGACCATCGCCGACAGCATCGCCCGCCGTTACGGCATCCCTGCGAAGGCGGGTCGCGTGTATATGACGGTGGGTGCCGCCGCATCCATCGCCATCAGCCTGGGCGCCGTCACCAACGCCGGCGACGAGGTCATCGTCCCCAGCCCGTACTTCCCCGAGTACAAGGTGTGGATCGAGACCATGGGCTGCTCCATCGTCGAGGTCCCCACGCAGGTTCCCAGCTTCCAGCTTGACGTGGAGGCCATGGGCGCCGCCATCAACGAGAAGACCGCGGCCGTCATCATCAACTCGCCGAACAACCCGGTGGGCGCGGTGTACACGCGCGAGAACCTGGAGGCGCTGGCCGCCATGCTCGAGGAGAAGGGCAGGGAGATCGGCCATCCGATCTACCTGATCAGCGACGAGCCGTATCGCGAGATCACCTATGGCGTGGAAGTTCCCTACGTTCCCACCATCTATCCTCGCACGCTGGTGTGCTACTCGTATTCCAAGGCGCTCAGCCTGCCGGGCGAGCGCGTCGGCTACGTGTACGTTTCCGACACTATGGACGCCGAAGAGGCCGACCGCGTGTTCTTCGCCGTCGCCGGTGCCGGGCGTGCGCATGGCTACATCTGCGCGCCGGTGCTGTTCCAGCGCGTTGCCGCTGCGTGCGTCGATGAGCCGTCCGACGTGGAGGCCTACGCCACCAACCGCCGCATCCTCACCGAGGCCCTGGATGAGATGGGCTACGAGTACGTGCAGCCTGACGGCGCGTTCTACCTGTGGGTGCGCGCGCTTGAGCCCGATGCCCAGGCGTTCAGCGACCGCGCGAAGCAGCACGAGCTGCTCATTGTGCCCTCCGACAGCTTCGGCGTCCCGGGTTGGGTGCGCATGAGCTACTGCATCGCCCGCGAGACCATCGAGAACAGCTTGCCTGCCTTGAAGGCGCTCAAGGAGTCTTACGACGCCGAGTAGCGTTTACTTGATCTGTCGTTGAAGCGCGAGTCGGGTGATACGCCCGGCTCGCGCTTTTTTGCGTTTGGGCGGGGTTTGCGAATCGTTTGCGGCGTCGGGCTATCCCTAGACGTTTGCGGGCGCTTTGCGGCGGCGAGGGTTACGCTCGGACGTCTGCGGGCGCTCACGGCGTCGGGGTTGCGAGCGGAATCTGTGAATCGTTTACGGTGCTGGCTTATGCCCATGCGTTCGCAAGCGCGTTTGCAACGGCGGGCGCTTCCTCGATCGAGGTGCTGTCGCTTCGCAGGATGAAGCGCGCGGGGGAGGTTTCGCTCGCCGTGCTTGCCTGTGGCTCGGTGCCGGTCGGGGCGCCGCTTTGCGAAGCCGTGCCGGCGAAACTCGACAGCGGGGCGATGCGGATGCCGGCGGCTTCGGCGGCGGTGGCAAGTTCGCGTTCGCCGCGTTCGCTCTCCAGTTGCATGATGAAATGCAGGCCGTCGTTGAGGCCGGCGAACGCAATGCGATCGCCGAAGACTTCGTGCAGGGCGTTGACCAGGGCGTCCTGCGTTTTGCGTGCGTGGGTGCGCAGGCGGTTCACATGGCGGTCGTAATGGCCCTGCTCGATGAAGCGAGCCAATGCCAGCTGGTCGAGCGGGCTGACGGTGTTCGCATAGAAGCCGAGTTGCTTGCGGAAGCGCTGCGCCAGCTGCGGCGGCAGCACCAGGTACGCCATGCGAAAGGCCGCGCCCAGGCTTTTGGCGAACGAGTTGAGGTACAGCACGCGTTCGGCGGCATCGATGCCGAACAGCGAGGGGATGGGTCGCCCGGCCATGCGGAACTCCGAGTCGTAGTCGTCCTCGATCAGATAGCGGTCTCCTTCGCGCGCCCAGTTCAAAAGCTCGCGACGTCGGGCCGCCGTGGTGACGATCCCGGTGGGGAACTGGTGCGATGGCATGATGTGGGCGACCGATGCGCCGGAAGCTTCCAGGGCTGCTACGTTGATGCCGGAATCGTCCAGCCCGATATGCGCCACCTGCGCATCCTGCTGTTCGTACATGCGTGTGAGCAGGGGGTATCCCGGATCTTCCACTGCGTAGCGCCTGGTGCGTCCTAACAGTTGCACAAGCAGCTGGTACAACGTTTGCGACCCGGCGCCTATGGCGACCTGATCAGGCGACACGTCCATCCCGCGGTATTGCCGCAAATGGTCGGCGATGGCGCTTCGCAGCTCGGGCGATCCTGCTGCGGAAGCGGCTTCGGCCAGCGATGCCGCCGATTCGTCCGAAAGCGTTCGGCGGACGGCTTTCGCCCAAGCGGAGTAGGGGAGCATGGTGGTTGCCAGCGTGCTGTGCATGAAATCTGCGAGCAGCGGCGCATCGGACGGGGTGTTTTGAGCGTGGGCTGCAGTGGAACCAGCCGGTTGGGTGCCCGGGTTGGTGGTTGGTAGATGTCCGGTCTGGTTTTCCGGGCGTTCCTTCTCTTGCGAAAGAAGCTGCAGGTTGTTCGGGTTTGCGGCGTGATTATCGCGCTCGCGTCTCGCGGCGGCGTTCGCCGCCTTGGTTCGGTGCTGCGCGCTTCCCGGTTCCTCGATCTTGGCGGCGGGCGCAAGGTCGCATGCGTAGTAGCCGCAGCGCTCGCACGAACGGATGTAGCCTTCGGCGACTAGCTGGTCGTATGCGGCTTCGACGGTGATCAGGCTGACGCCCAGCTGTTTCGCCAGCGCGCGTTTCGAGGGCAATTTCTGCCCGGGTTCGACTTTTCCGTGTGCGATATCGTGACGGATGCAACGATACAGATATTCGTAAAGAGCCAGGTCACCGCGCGATTCCATATCGTAGAAGAACACTTGTTCGTCACCGCTTTCCCCGATTGTTTCACGTGGAACATCTGGTCATATAAAAAGAAACAGTTTTGGTGATACTACCATAACCAGATGAAGCGTAACCTTCGGGCATTCACATTCTCAGAGAAGGAGTAGGAAATGACCGAGCCTCAAACCGCCGAAGAGCGCGTTGCCTTGAACCGCCAGCTTGCCCAGATGCTGAAGGGCGGCGTCATTATGGACGTCACCACGCCTGAGCAGGCGCACATCGCCGAGCAGGCGGGTGCTTGCGCCGTCATGGCGCTCGAGCGCATCCCCGCCGACATCCGCGCTGCCGGCGGCGTGTCCCGTATGAGCGACCCGAAGATGATCAAGGGCATCCAGGAGGCCGTATCCATCCCCGTTATGGCCAAGTGCCGCATCGGCCACTTCGTGGAGGCCCAGGTGCTGCAGGCCATCGACATCGACTATATCGACGAGTCCGAGGTGCTGTCCCCGGCCGATGACACGTACCACATCGACAAGACCCAGTTCAACGTGCCGTTCGTCTGCGGCGCCCGCGATCTGGGCGAGGCGTTGCGCCGCATCGCCGAGGGCGCCACGATGATCCGTACCAAGGGCGAGCCCGGCACGGGCGACGTGGTGCAGGCCGTGCGCCACATGCGCATGATGAACGCCGAGATCCGCCGCATCCAGAACCTGCGCGCCGACGAGCTGTTCGAGGCCGCCAAGCAGCTGCAGGTGCCCGTTGAGCTGGTGAAGTACGTGCACGAGAACGGCAAGCTGCCCGTCGTGAACTTCGCTGCCGGCGGCGTTGCCACCCCGGCCGACGCTGCGCTCATGATGCAGCTGGGCGCCGAGGGCGTGTTCGTGGGCTCCGGCATCTTCAAGTCCGGCAACCCCGAGAAGCGTGCGCAGGCGATCGTGAAGGCAGTGGCGAACTACACCGACGCCAAGCTCATCGCCGAGCTTTCCGAGGACCTGGGCGAGGCCATGGTCGGCATCAACGAGAGCGAGATCGCCATCCTCATGGCGGAGCGCGGCAAGTAACGGTTCCGTTTTGCCTACGGCAAAACGGACTAGCTCGACGCTGTGGGCCGCTGCGGCACGCCGTCTTGCACCTCAGCTGCGCAGGCGTGGCCCAAAGGCCAATGCCCGCTTGCTTCGGCGCAATACGACGCACCGCAGCGGCCCTCGCTGACTTTGACGCCACCTGCGATTTTATTGGCGGGTGGCTTTTTGGCTTGATGTGACCGGAGGGTTTCCCTATGTCTAAGAAAATCGCTGTTTTGGCTGTTCAGGGGGCGTTTATCGAGCATGAGCGCACGCTGGCGAAGCTGGGGTGCGAATGCATCGAGCTTCGGCAGGGGCCCGATGTCAAACAGCCCTACGATGCCCTGGTTCTGCCGGGAGGCGAGAGCACGGCGCAGGCGAAGATGTTGCGTGAGCTGGGCATGCTCGATACGCTGAAGTCCCGCGTGGCCGCCGGCCTGCCGGTGCTGGGCACGTGCGCGGGTCTGATTTTGCTGGCGCAAAACGTCGAAGAAGGCGTTCCCGCCGCCGGTGACCCGAACGGCCCCGTTGCCGCGGGCGCGACCGCGCCGGGCGCCATCGGAACGCTGCCGGTGACGGTGCGCCGCAATGCGTACGGCCGTCAGCTGGGAAGCTTCCGCACCGTTGCCCCCTGCGCGGGGCTGCCCGGCGTACCGGATGGCGAAACCGCCGATATCCCCATGACGTTCATCCGCGCCCCGTTTATCAAAGCGGTACCTGAAGATGTCAAGGTGCTTGCTACCGTGGACGATCGCATAGCCGCCGTTTGCTACGGAAATCAGCTGGGCGTGTCGTTCCATCCTGAATTGGATGATGACCTGCGCATCCACGAGCTGCTCGTCAGCCTGATCTAGCTACCTACGGCGCCTTCTTCGCTGATAGCGTCCTCCTTGCGCCTGGTTGCCGCCCTTCACGCGCGCGGCAACCAGGGCAAGTGCGGCTAATGCGGCGGCTCCAAGAAGCTGCGTTGTCGGCAGTGCTGCCCAATCTCCGGTTTCCGCCAATTTGCCCGCAGCATCCTTGGGTGTTTTGCTCTCTTTTGGCTCCTTGGTATCGTTTTCCGGTCCGTCATCGCTCTCCTCAATAAGGCGATTCGTCACCGTTTTCGGTATTACCGATGGCTCCGAGGGGTCGTGGTTGATATCGATTATCTCGCTGACCAGGTTGTATCCCTCGTTCGTATCGCATGGCATCTCTTCAAGCAGGTATCGCCCATAGGGTAGCGCCGCAAGGTCGTTGGTCGGCGCAGCGGTGCTGCCGTCGCTACCGCAACCGAACCATATGCCTGCCGTCGGGTCCATATCGCTTGCGGCTACACGTTCGGCATCCAGCAGGCGATCGTTGCCGTTGGTGTTTTCCGCGTGCTTGACATAGCGGCTCTCGGTGGATGCGTGCCCATTTTCATCGCAGACCAGCACATGCTTCTCGCCGGTTGCAAGGTTGGTTAGGGAAAACGCCACCTGCAAAGGCTTGCTGTCGCCTTCCTTGATTTTGGATAGCTCCAAATCGTTTCTAATCACCTGGTTGGAGAATGAAAGCGGGTTCCCGTTCGCATCCGCTTCGGCGAGCTCTCCTGCTGCGTGTACTTCTACGGTCCTAGGGCTTCCATCCGATAAGAGGTAGCCGTTAGACGCGGCGACCTCGCGAACGGAATAGGTGCCGAACGGCAAGGCATCGGAGCTGGTTTGCGCTCGGTGCTCCTTGCGCTCTTCATCCCATTGCGTTTCGATCACATCGACAACCTGCCCGGGAGCGCTCCATTCTCCGTTAACGTTCACGCTATTGGGCGAAGCGTTGACTATCTCGAAAAGCACGCCATCGAGGGTGGGCGCCCATGCAAACTCTTCATTGCCGCCCATCGCAGCAGAGCCATGCAGCTCGGCATCCGTTTTCGATACGGCTATGCCGCCGCGAAGAACCTTCTCATGCACGGAAACGCCCTGATCGGCGCTTTCTCCCGAAATGAAGGAGACGGTGCAGTCGTGCTCGCCATCGCCCGTGGCCGCTACCGTGATGACGGCGGTTCCGGGATGCTTCTCGTAGCCTTGCGGCGCCCTCGTTTCCTCGATGGTGTAGGTGCCTATGGGAAGCGCGCAAAACCCCATGGAATCGCGAGGAAGCTCGTCGCCGCCTACGTGGTAACGCTCCATGTTCGTCGCGTCCGATAGGTGTACCTCGCCAAGCTCATCAGTACAGAATTCCCAGGTGAACAGGGGATTCGCTGCAACGTTGTCATCGGCGCCTTCTCCGCTGGTCCCATCGTCCTTGCTTGGAGGCGATTCCAGCTGCGCGAAATACCGCACGGTGAACACCGCCCCTGCCAGACTTGCGTCCCCCTGTGGTGCAGCGAATCGGCTGTCCGCGTCCAGCTTTCGCAACAACACGTCGAGCCGTGCCATTTGAGGCGCGTTCTCCACTTTCCCGCTGTTCACGTGCGCGATTTGGCGGTCCTTGACCTCAACGGGGAAGACGTTGGTGCTTGCCGCCATATGCAAAGGGGCTTGCAGCTCGCGAACCCAGTAGGCGCCTGTCGGCAGCGCATCGGCTTTTGCCCGTCCCTCCGCATCGCAAACAAGGGTGCGCGCCAGGTCGCTGCAGGTCTCATCGCGAAAGATGCCGAACTTCGCTCCTTCCAGGGAATACAAGGGGTTTCCCTCGGTTATGCGCGGTTGGGAGGATACCTTCGTCAGCTCGAGCGACCCCTGGGCCGTGTAAGTGAATGACACCACGCACTGGGTAGCGTTGCCGGTTGAGGCCTGGAAGGCCGAGAATGTTGTGGGGACTTCGGCTATTCTCTCTGCTATGCGGCGGCCGGTTGCCGCGGCGTTGATAAGCGCGCCGTGGGAGTCGAACCCGATGACTTGGCGCTGCGCCCATGATCGGAAGGACTCGCTGCATCCGTACAGCGCCGAGGCGCTGCTGGACGAGTACGTGTCCGAAAGCAGGATATGCGTGAGCGCGGCATAGCGAGCTTCGGTCATCTCCCCGCCGTCGTACCAGGTGGAAGGCCATAGCGTTTTATCGAACCCAGGGCTGCCGTACCCGAACCACAGGTCTGCGGCGGCTTCGGCGTTTCTGCCGCTCGGGGCGTTGATGGGGGCTTTCGCATATGGTCCCGACCGAGGAGTGGCAAGCATGGGCGTGGCGCAATAGGCGGCGTTTCCATCGACGCTCATCCACGTGGTGTTGTAGCCAGCGTAGTCGATTCTGGCGCCTACCAGCAAATGCCCGACCTCGCTTTCGGCGAAGGCGGAAGCCGGCGGCGAACCGACGGCGAACCCGCATGCGAGCAAGACGGCGATTAAGGCGAATCGGAGCGCCGATTCGATGCAACGGCGTTGTCGCGTATACGGATGGGGGATCGATTGCTCGTTGGGGCGCTGCAGTTGCCGCGCTCCCCGATCTTTTGACGGTATCCGGATTCGTGCTCGCGACAATGCCCTGCCGAAATCGTTTTCATGAAGTGCTCCCGATATGCAAGCTGCAAAGCCCGTTCCCATGGCGCCTCCTTGGTTCGCTAGGTGTTTAACGAACCAGCATACCGACGCGAACTTGCAGAACCCTTGCCGGGAGCGCCATGCGTTGTCGTCGAAACCTTGCACCGCAGTCAGCCTTGGTTCCGGCTCAAACCCGCAGCATGGTTGATGAAACCTTGCAGATTTACATCAGCGTCCCACCCGACGCGGCGCAACGAGAGGGGCAATCGTTCGCTTCTATTGGTTCCCGTGCATCCATATGAAGGATGCTTTGCGAAACAAGGCATACAAGCAGAAGGGCCTTGCCGATGCTGTCGACGCCGGCAAGGCCTTTTGCTTTGCGCTCGGTTACGCGATATGGGCAAAATCGCTTGTGATTTACGTATCATCCCAGCTCAGATGCTAGAACTCGCCATAAAAGGAGCAACCACCGCGCCCGCTTTCCTTCGTGTGGTACACAAGTGGTGCTCATGGTCCAATCCATTCATAGCATCTATTATTGCACGCATATAACCCTATTAGGTTATATAGATGCACCCTTCTAACCCGTACGCAATAACTAGCCTAATCCCTTCACGCACTTTTCATAAATGGTACAGCAAGCCGATTGAGGGTTATCCCTTGCGGCTCGTAAAGTGGCAGCCATCGGATCCCAAGTGAGGGGTCCAAACCAATAGCGAATCGTCGAAAGACGAACGGCAAGAAAGAAGGAGTGAGGGTTATGAAGCACGAGCATTACATGGACATGAACCGTCTGAGCGACTGGAGCGTGGACCAAATCAACGAACTGCTTGATGTTTGCCTGCTGCTGAAGGAGATGGAGGAGAAGGGCGTTCGCTTGCCCCTGCTTAAGGACGTCTCCCTTGCTATGATGTTCGACCAGCAGTCAACCCGTACCCGCGTAAGCTTCGAGACGGCCATGACCCAGTTTGGCGGCCATGCGATGTTCCTCGATGGCAGCTCTCTGCATGCCGGCTCTGGCCAAGAGGATATCGCGGAGACTGCGGCCATTATTTCTTCCATGGCCGACGCCATCATGATTCGTAGCCTGTCTCAGCGCGTCATCGATGAGGTTGTTGCCAACTCCACTGTACCGGTTATCAGCGGCATGTCCTGCGCCGAGTTCCAGTCTGATGGCTTTGGTAGCCAGGAGCAGCATCATCCCACGCAGGTCATTGCCGACCTTATCACGATGATCGAGCGCAAGCCGAAGGGCAAGAAGCTGTCTGATTGCACCTTCATGTGGCTGGGCGATGGCGCTGACGGTTTCGACTGCGTGTTCATGGACCATCTCTCCCTGTTCCCGCGCTTGGGCATTCGCGTGATTTGCGCTGCCCCCAAGAAGTTCTGGCCCTCCGACGAGCTGCTGGCAAAGTGCCGCGCTCAGGCTGCCGAGGATGGCAACGGCGAGATCATCTGCACCGAGGATCCCTATGAGTACGCTCCCGAAACCGATTTCTTCTACACCGGTGTCGTGAACTACCACAAGATGGGCGTTTGCGAGAAGGAAGCCTTTGAGGTGTTCTACCCGAAGTACCAGATCAACGAAGAGCTCATGGCTCATGCCCCGAAGTCCGCTTGGGTTATGCACTACCTGCCCGGTAACCGTAACTGGGAGATGACTGACGCAGTGTGGGATGGCCCGCAGTCTGCTCTGCTGCCCCTGGGCGAGAATCGTCTGTATGCTCAGCGCGGTATTCTGGTGTACATCCTGTGGCCGCTCCGCCGCAACACCAGCGAGTATCTGGAGAACTACTACCGCGGTAAGGTCGAGGATCTGCTGACCCCGCGCATTCACAACTACGACTTCTAAGGCGTAAGTTTTGTCGTTCGGTTGACGCTAGCCCAGTTCTCGTCAATCGAACAAGGCACAATCATATTTCGCAAAGGGCTGCATGGTCGGCAGCGATCATGCAGCCCTTCGTACTCATTGGAGGTACTGAAATGCGTCAGATTACCGAATCCGAATCCACTCCGAAAGCCGATGGCTTCTATATGCCGGCCGAATTCGCCCCGCAAGACCGCGTGTTCATGGGCTGGCCGAATCGTCCTGACACGTTTGCGTTCGGCGCCGTGCCCGCTCAGCGCACCTATGCCGGCATCGCGAATGCCATTTCCGAGTTCACTCCCGTTGTGATGTGCTGCAACGAGGCCGACTACGACAACTGCAAGGCTGTGTTCAAGGATAACGAGCGCGTGACGGTTATGGAAATGAGCATCAACGATGCTTGGTTCCGCGATACCGGCGCCACGTTCTTGGTGAATGGCAAGGGCGACAAGGCTGCTACTGACTGGCACTTCAATGCATACGGTGGCTTGGTGGATGGCCTGTACTTCCCCTGGGACAAGGATGCTAAAATCGCGCGTAAAATGGCCGACTACGTGGGGGTTCGCACGTATCGTCCCGACCATGTGATTCTCGAGGGCGGTTCTATTACCGTTGATGGTGAAGGTACCCTTATCGTTACGGACTCGTGCCTGCTTTCCGGTGGTCGTACCGCTTCTGTGCTGGTCGCCCATGAGCCTGATGCAGGTGATTGGCCGCTGTACCCGCGTAAATATGAGCCTTTCAGCGAGGAACTGCGCGCTTACATGACCAAAGAACTCGAAGAGTACTTGGGTGTTGAGAAGGTTATTTGGGTTAAGGAAGGCATCGATCCCGAGGTTACTAACGGTCATATTGACGACTGCGCGACCTTTATCGCTCCTGGCGTTGTGGCCTGCATCTGGACCGATGATCCGGACTATCCGTTCTATCGTCAGTGCCATGAAATCTACGACACTTTGGTTAACGCTACCGATGCTAAGGGTCGCAAGCTGAAGGTCTACAAGCTTCCCATGCCCGAGAAGCCTTGCTTCATGTCCGATGAGGAAGCGAATTCCATCGACCTGGTGAACCCGCGTACCGCGCAGGACGAGCCGCAGATTGCTTCCTACATGAATTACCTGGTAACCAATCACGGTTGCATCGTCCCGCAATACGGCGACGTTAATGATGCTCTTGCCGTAGAAACCTTGCAGAAGATTTACGACGAGACGTGGGGCGAAGGCGTGTTCAAGTGCGTTGGCGTTGACTCTCGCCAGGTTGTGTACGGCGGTGGCAACATCCACTGCATCACGCAGCAGGAGCCCTCTGCTTAAAGCTTGGAAACACTTTCAAATAGGCATCTGACCCATAAATTCATGATTCGCATTAATTGCTAACAGGGTTAATGGGTTCTGAATACGGAGGGCGTAGGTTTTTGCTAGAGGTAAGACTTGCGCCCTCTTTTGGATTACGAAGCGCAAGAGGGGAACCGTGCGAAAGAAACGATCCTTTTGGAAACGCCGGTGGCGGTAATGGTTGCCGTGCTCGCTTCGTAGGATGCCAACTTCGATAACAGAAGGAGGGAGTAGTCCATGAGTGCCGTAGATGAAATCAGGTCCGAGCTGAGCGGAAGCACGAACTTCGATGAAGCTCACGAAGGGGAACTGTTCGAGCGTATCGCGGAAATCGAAGAGCAAGAACGCGAGGGAAAGCTCATTCCTGGACTGGATAAAGCCGACAACATTTTGATAGCCGCAATGTTTATCGTGCTGGGAGTGTTGCCTGTTATCTGGTATGCGGTCATGTATTTCTAAGGGGAGGTGCATTATGGCTGAAGCAGATGTCAACAGCGAGGCTCAAAGCGAGTCTATGCCTGTTCTAAAAAGCGAGTGTCCTTATGGTTTCAAAGATTACACGGTAGTTATCACGGGTTTTGCGTGCGCGGCATGGTGTTTTATCACCGGAGGAAGTCTGGCGCTATATGTAGACGTTCCGACAGCGCTTGTTGGCTCGATTGCCGGCAACATCGTTGCAGTATTGCTTATGTCGCTTGCGACGCAGGTGATATCGGGAAAATATGGAGTCGACGCATACACATCGGTGCGAGGCATCCTTGGTGGCAAAGGCACGAAGGTATTCCTGATTTTGATGTCCATATTCGTTATTGCTTGGCTGGTTATCCTCTGTATGATGGTGGCGAAGGCCGTTGGCAATATCGTGCTTGGGTTTACAGGAACGAACATCACTACCGGTGTTCCCATGTTCATTCTTTCGGTGATTGCCGGCGCGATTTGCTGGATGGTCGCCTGGAAGGGCCCTGTGCTCTTGAAGAAGCTCAATAACTTTGTAGCACCTATTTTCGTCATCATTTTGATCTTCCTGTTCGTGGTGGTCAGCATGAACTACGGTTGGGATACCGTTCTGTCCGCTAAGCCCTTGGCCCCGTTTGAGGACCAGTGGCTGAACTTCCTGGTAGTCTTCGAGCTCAGTATGGGCGCCGGCTTTTCTTGGTGGCCGAATATGGGTGGTGTTGCGAAGCTGTGCAAGACCACGAAAGCGGCTTTCTGGCCAAACGTTATCGGATTGGTTTTCGCCGCGACTCTGGGCACCGTTATGGGTGTTGCAGCATCTCTGCTGGTGAACAGCTCCGATCCGACTGCATGGATGATTCCGATGGGCGGTCTGGGTCTTGGCACCGCGGCTTTGCTGCTGGTGATTTGCGCCGACATTACTGCATGCTCCGTTATGTTGTACAACCTGGGTATTGGCATTAAGCAAGTGAAGACCTTTGTGAAAATCCCATGGGGCAAGTGCACTGGCTTGATTACCCTGATTGCTTTCGTCGGCATGATTTGGGCTGAGCCGCTGTACGACAATTTCTATATCATCCTGGGTATTTCCAGCATGAGCTGCGCTCCTATCGCAATGATGCAGCTGGTTGACTACTACGCGTTCAGGAAAAAGCACATTTCCATTCGCGACGCTTACAACAACGGCAAGAACTCCAAGTACTATTTCTGGGGTGGCTTCAACTGGGTTGCAATTGGCGTTTTCGCAGCTTCGGTGGTGCTGTATCTTGCAATTTTCGATCCCTTCCTGTGCATTCCTCATGACGCCTTCAGGTACTGCAATGCAACGACTGCCGTGTGCATCTTCAGCGCGCTTGCATACTATGTGCTAGGAAAGCTGCTCCTGGTGAAGAGAGGTATTGGCGGCTTCCCGAAGCCTAATGAGAAGGCTGGCATCGAATCGAACGGTAAAGAATAGTTCTCGATAAACAAGCAAGGAGGTAAACCCTATGCCCTACGCAAAAGGTGACGGTCCTTCCGTTGTCATCGCCCTCGGCGGCAACGCCCTCGGCAACAGCCCGCAGGAGCAGCTCGAGCTGGTGAAGAACACCGCAAAGCACATCGTCGACATGATCGCCGATGGCGTGAACGTCGTCGTCTCCCACGGCAACGGCCCCCAGGTCGGCATGATCAACAACGCTTTCGCCTACGCCGCCGCCAACGACGGCAAGACCCCGGAGATGCCTTTCCCCGAGGCCGGCGCGATGTCCCAGGGCTACATCGGCTATCAGCTGTCCCAGGCCATCCTGAACGACCTGAAGGCCCGCGGCATCGACCGCTCCGTCGCCAACGTCATCACCCAGACCGTCGTGAACCCCGAGGATCCGGCGTTCCAGAACCCCACCAAGCCCGTCGGCGCCTTCATGACCGAGGAAGAGGCCAAGGCCAAGGCCGCTGAGACCGGCTGGACCTTCAAGGAGGACGCCGGCCGCGGTTGGCGTCAGGTCGTCGCCTCCCCGAAGCCCGAGCGCATCGTCGAGTTCGACGCCGTGAAGGACCTCATGGACAACGGCTACATCGTCGTGTCCACCGGTGGCGGCGGCGTGCCGGTCTTCGAGACCGAGAACGGCTACGAGGGCGTGCCCGCCGTCATCGACAAGGACCGCTCCTCCGCTAAGCTGGCCGCCGACTTCGGCGCCGACATGCTGGTCATCCTGACCGCCGTCGAGAAGGTCTGCATCAACTTCAACAAGCCCGACCAGGAAGAGCTGTCCACGATGACCGTGGCCGAGGCCCGCGAGTACATCGCCCAGGGCCAGTTCGCCCCCGGCTCCATGCTGCCCAAGGTCGAGGCCTGCATCGAGTACGTCGAGGCCTTCCCGAAGGGCAAGGCCCTCATCACCTCCCTCGAGTGCGCCGCTGCTGGCCTCGAGGGCAAGACGGGCACTGTCATCGTTGCTTAATTCGATGACGCCTCAAGGCCGTCGGCAGAAGTCCGAGGATGTTGACCGTTGCAGGAACGCACCACGGATCGTTCAAAACGGCCTTAGGTGGTCTCGGAGCAGAGAGATTCGCGTAGCCTTCGGATTTGTGGGCGATACTCCGAATCGTTTAATCGGAGCGCCACCGAGCACTCGACTCCGGGATGCCATCCACCTATTCGCGGCAGTGCGTGCGCATGCTCTGCCGCAACCCTCCTAAGCGCTCTCGGGGTGAATCCTCTGATAGGGTTTACCCTGAGGGCCGGCGTTGACGGGTAACACCATACTTCTTCCTTGCGTTGCGTCCCCTCCTCGCGTGATTTCGGACTTCTACGCGTGTGCATGAGCGAGAAGGAAGCATGGTGTTCCTCGTGGAACGTGTTCAGCTGAACGTTTTGCGGGTCTTGGTAGTCGCCCGGAGCTTCTGCTCGGGGCCTCGCATCGTGGCGGTCGGTGGCCCTTCCTATTTTGCCACCGACTGTGCGAGCGTGAAATGCAGTTTGCCTTGCGACGGAATTCGCCGCTGTCGCATTTTCCATCTGCAGGCAATAGCCCCATCGGCAAAGCGATGGGGCATTGCCATATTGCGCAAATGGCAATTGCTTGAAGGTCTTCAGTTTTTGCAGGGAAAGAGCATGTGCGGTCTTCGGCATCTTTTATGAACTGGCTATCGGTAAAATGCGCTGTATATCCTGTTGTGCGGGTATAATTCCATGTATGGGGATACGTTAATCATATATGGAGTGGTCGTATGGAAGATGACATCCACAGGAAACAGAATGACCTGATTCTCAAGCTTTACACTACGCCTATGGAAGATTTGCTCGTAACCTGTTGTGACGGTTTGCGGGGAATAATGCCTTTCGACCATTCATATACAGCGCTTAACGACCAATCCGATTCGCATAAAGCTGCCTTTAACTATCGAAGCACGGATACTGACGACGAGCTTACGGCGCTTTATGCGAATTACTATCACGCTATCGACTACCTGTCGTGGTACTACAATCAATGTTTGCCTATGACGGTTCGTTCCACGGATTTAATGCGACCCGAGGTTATTGAGCAGTCGCGTATTCATCAGGAGTGGGAAAGTCGTTTAGGTATTTTCTACACGGCAACAGCTTGCATCGCTGCTGATGGTATTCTGTTCGGCACCATTTCTCTCATGCGCTCGAAAGAGCACGGTGACTTCACTGATGAGGAAATGCGCGTGCTTGAGGAAGTGAACGAGCATCTTTGCAGCCGTTTTCGTCTTGTGTATCCAAATGGCGTGAATCGCTTCATGATGGATTGCGATGCGGACCCCATTGTTGCTGCGTACTCTCTTTCCCCGCGTGAGTGGGAAGTTGCTTGCTTGCTGGTAAAGGGCATATCGCGTGTAGAGATTGCCGATAAGCTAAGCATCAGTAGAAATACTCTCAAGCGCCATATTGCCAACATCTACCATAAAATGGGCGTTTCGAATGAGATGCAGTTTTTTGCAGCCCTCAATCGAGTCAGAGACGGGGGGGTCCTCAAAATCCGAAAATGACGCTTGGCATTGCTGCGTGATTGGCTGGCGAGATGGACTTTGTTTAGCCTCTTAGGTGTCTGATGTGTGCTTTCGTCTGAGCGTAGCCTGATCCGTTGCTTGCAAATGCAGCTGTCTCGTACTTTACGCGAAACCCTTGGAAACGAAGCCTAATGACCGCATCGCTTCCAGGGGTTTCGCTATTCGTTGGGTTGTGCGCGGACCCGGATCGCCTTCCGCTTGCGCAAGCCTCCTGTGTTTGCGCGCCTTCCCTGTTCAAGCTCTAGAATTCACCGAAAAAGGAACAGCTGCCGCGTCCGTTTTCCTTCGTGTGGTACAGCGCATCGTCCGCGTCCTTGTAGATGCTGTCGCCGGGATCGGGGCGATCGGCGAACGCGGCGCCTGCGCTCAGCGATACCTGCGGCATGCCATCGATGGGCTTCGATAGCTCCGTATTCACGAAATTGATCTTCTCCTGGATGGTGTATCGCAGATCGCTGGTCACATCCGCCATGATGACGGCGAACTCGTCGCCGCCGATGCGGCACACGAAATCGGTGCTACGGAAGGCCACCTGCAGCAGGCTGGATACGCGCTTGAGCACCTGGTCCCCCACGGCGTGGCCGAAGGTGTCGTTGACGGATTTGAACTGATCGACGTCGGCCAAGATGAGCGCGAAATCGTGCTTGCCGTCATCGTGGAGTTTCAGGGCCTTGTCGAACGATCCGCGATTGAGCAGGTCGGTCAGCGGGTCGTGCTCGGCCTGATGTTTGACGACCATGTGCGTGGCCTCGTTTTCCGTGAACACGCGGTTATACGTTTCCGCCAGCACCTGCAGCTCGCCTGCGCCCTGCACGGGGAACAGCTGGTTGGCCTTGATGCTGTCGCCGAAGCTCAGAAGGGGTTTCACGATGGCGCGACGGACGAGCGCGCAGATAACCAACGTCAGGGCGATATAGATCGCCACGCATGCCTCGATTGTGCCATAAATGCCATCGAATACGGAAGCGGCGCGGTTTTGGCTGCCTATTGTGGCATCGGTTACCTTGGCGATGCAATCGCTGGTGTGGCTGTTGATAGAATCCTTCGCTTCCTGGTATTTGGAATCAGAGACGAGGTTCTGTGCCTCGTAAATCATGCTGTCGTGCGACGTGCGCGAATCCTCATCGCTGATCTGGCATGATGCGATTTCGGGCCACGGGGAGGGATCGATGCCGTTCGCCTCGCAGATCAGGCGCATGGCGTAGAACTCGGTGTTCATCAGCTCGTTCGACTCGTCCATCGCGGTGCGCAGCGATTCGTATGCGTCGGTTCCCTCAAACCGGCTTTTGAGGTCCGCAAACGCCTCGTCGAACTCCTCGTTGCTGTTTGCCATGGAGAAGTAGCTGTCGATGTACTCCGGTTTGGCGGTCATGGTGACCAGGCGAACCTGCTCGGTCAGGTAATCCGACCTGTCCTGCATTTGCTGTGCATCGCTTTCGCAGGAGATGTATGCCTCGTTTGCCTGTTGCAGTACCTCGAACTGCGCCCGCCCTTGCCAAAACAGGATGGCGCATGCGACGCCAAGCGCAAGCGTTATCGCGGTGTTTGCGAAGCTGACGGTCTGGACATGGACCCTTCTCATGGCTTTTACCCCCTCCTGCCGCCTTAGACGGCGTTTTCACAGCAGGTAATTATAGGGCTTATCGACCGCATCAGTCAGCATGAACAGGGGACGGAGGTGCGTTCGCGCTCACGTGAACACGCCTCCGTCCCCTGTTCACCCGTCCTGCGTCTATGCTTGAAGCAGCGCTTCCACCACGCCGCGCTCGGTCTCCAGGGAGAAGCCGTCCACGGTGGCCTCGCGGCGCCCGGTAGTGCCGTCTACGCTTCCGCGCTCGACGATAAATTGGTAGAAACCGTTGATCTGGTCGAACTCGGACAGCAGCTTTTCCTGGGCGTACCTGCCCATGGCGGCTGCTATGCCGTAGCCGCCCCAGTTCGACACCGTCGCCACCACCAGGTTGTCCACGGTTACCACGCACGGCTCCAGCGTCAGCTTGCGGGCGATGGCGTGGGCCACGTTTCCCATGCCGATCTCGTTGCCACCATCGCCGACGCCGATGGTGGGGATGTTGCGGCGCGCGGCTTGCACCACCAGCTCGTCGGTTGGCGAGGTGCGCCTCGATATGTCCACCCCGCGCATATTGCAGTAGCGGCTGTGGAGGTTGCGCCCGCAGCGCTCGATGGACACGATGCCCACGGGCGATAGCGAGTCGAGCAGCCTGCCCATGGCATTGTCGCTGTCGTCAGGCTGGACCGTGCGCGTTTGGATGTGCAGCTCGTTGAAGTACGCGCACACCGGCGCTTCCGATACCACGACCGGCGTGAACCCCAGTTTCATCAGGGATTTCGCCATCACATACGTTCCCGTGGGGCCGTCGGTCTCAGGTGCGCCGCCCACGTCGAAGCCCGTGAGAAGGGCTACCTTGCCCAGCGGCCACGACAGGACCTGGCGGGCCGCCCGAGCGCAGAAATCGACGGGCAGCTCAAGGGCCAGTTTCGTCATGCCGCGCGCCGAGTGGCGCAGCAGTATCCCTTCGATAGATTCCATCGCATGCCTCCGGCGCCGCTAAACCGCTGTGGCTTCGGCGAACTCGCGGTTCACCTCGGCTCGCAGCGCCTCGGCCACCTCGGGCGATTTGCCGCCGCAGGGCTTGCCTTCGAACTGCTCGGCGAACAGGCACAGGTTCGATGAGCTGGTCACGATGATCTCCTGCGCGCCGCGCAGCGTATCCAGGTCGTAGGGCTCCTCGTGCACTGGGATACCCAGCTTGTTCGCGGCTTTGATCAGGTGCTTTCGCGCAATACCCGGCAAAATCAGCTCGTCGGTGGGAGCGGTCCACAGCTCGTCGTCCAGGATGATGGACACGTTGCTGTGCGCGCATTCGGTTACGCGGTTGCCCATGTTCGCGCGGTAGTACACCGTCTCCTGCACGCCCTCGCGCTTGGCCGCCTGCGAGCTCATGACGGCGGGCAGCAGGTTCAGCGTCTTGATGTTGCAGTGGTAGAAACGCGTATCGGGCTCGCTGCGCAGCTTGATGCGCTTGGTGCCGTCGGACATCACCTGTGGCGTGATGGTCACCCACAGGTTGCCCGGCCCCTCCACGTAGTCGTGCTTGCGGGGCGCGGTTCCGCGCGTGCACTGGTAGTACACGAAGTGTTCGGGCGAGTCGACCTTCTTCACCAGCTCGTTGAGCAGGTCGGCAAGCTCCTCGCGCGGCATGGGGATCTGGATGTCGGCAAGGCGGGCGCTGTTGTAGAAGCGGTCCAGGTGCTCGTCCATGGCGAAGATCTTGAAGTTGCGAGCGGGACCGGCGTCGTACACGCCGTCGCCGAAGAAGCAGACGCGGTCGTTCATGGGGACGACCATGTCCTCGATAGGGCCGAACTTCCCGTTGTAGTAGCCAAGGTTCTCCATGCGGGATACGCTTCCTTTCAGGCAAAGTAAATCAATTTAGTCGGATTTCGAAACAAAAAAAGAAAAAGGCAGTGAAAAGGGTGAGCAGGGGACGGAGGTGTGTTCAGGATGGACGTTTGGGAAATGAAATTGCCGCCCTGAACACACCTCCGTCCCCTGCTCACCGGCCGGCCCGCGAAAGCTCACGGCAACGAGGGCTTTTTGATGGGAGATGTCAGCTTTCATTGACTTATCTGACGCATTGAAGCATCATCATCGCACGTCAGACCAATGGAAGGAGCCTCCATGAAGAAGCACACGTTTTGGGCATATGCCGCGATCGCATGCATGGTCATGTGCGTCTGGACGGGCAAAGCCCACCGCTAAGGGTATTGACCGCGGGCGGCTTCCGCGAGCTAAAGAAGCCGCCCTTTCGCCGTTCGCCCAGATAGATCCGTTTTCTCGCGGCTCTCATAGCGAATTGAGGCAACACTACTTCTCGTGGTATTGCGGAATCTCGGTCTTGTCGACTTCTTCCAGGTTGTTGTCGTATACGTAGTGCTTCGTTTCGCGGGCGATGATGGCGGACAGGCCCAGGACCGCGATGCAGTTCGGGATGGCCATGAGCGCGTTCATCACGTCGGCCACATTCCATACCACGGAGCTGAGGTTGGAGACCGCGGCGCTGCCGGCGGCATCGCCGACCATCATGCAGCCCCAGAACACGAACAGCAGGAATACGATGTAGTAGGGGAGGACGGCCTTCTTGCCCAGCAGGTAGCTGATGGCGCGGTTGCCGTACTGGCTCCAGCCCAGGATGGTGGAGTACGCGAAGGTGACCAGGCCGACCAGCAGCACCAAGGGGCCGAACACGGGGATCTTCTCGAACGCGGCGGTCGCAAGGCCGGCGCCCGAGGAGATGGTGCCGTTAGCGATGGCCGTGGAGAGTTCGGGGTTCGCCAGCAGCGTGGTCATGAGCATCAGGCCCGTGATGGCGCACACCACGACGGTGTCCCAGAACGTGCCGGTCATGGAAACGAGCGCCTGACGTGCGGGGTTCTTCGTGGTGGCGGAGGAGGCGACCAGCGGGGCGGAGCCCAGGCCGGACTCGTTGGAGAAGATGCCGCGCTTGAAGCCGAACTGCAGAGCCAGGGTGATGGTCGAGCCCACCGCGCCGCCGGCGGCGCCTGCGGGGGTGAAGGCGCCCGCGATGATCTGGCGGATCGCCTCGCCCAGGAACTGGCCGTTCATGCCGATGATGATCAGGCAGCATACCACGTAGAAGATGGCCATGGCGGGGACCAGCTTCTCGCACACCTTGGAGATGGACTTGATGCCGCCCAGGATGACGATGGCCACGAGAGCCACCACCACGGCGCCCACCAGCCACTGCGGGATGGCCTTGCCGTCGATAAGCGAGGTGTTGTACAGCGCATCTGCCAGGGAGTTCGACTGCGTGGAGGCGCCGATGCCGAAGGCTGCCAACGAAGCGAACAGGGCGAACAGGATGGCCAGGATGCGGCCGGCCTTCTTGTTCTTGAAGCCGCGCTCAAGGGCGTACATGGCGCCGCCGAGCATCTTGCCGGAGTGGTCCTTCACGCGGTACTTCACGCCGATGAACACCTCGGAGTACTTCGTGGCGATACCTAGGATGCCGGTGATCCACATCCAGAAGATGGCGCCCGGGCCGCCGAACAGCAGGCCCGTGCCCACGCCGACGATGTTGCCCGTGCCGATGGTGGCGGCAAGCGCGGTGGTAAGCGCGCCGAACTGGGTGATGTCGCCGTCGGCGTTGGAGGGGTCATCCTTGGTGACGGACAGCTTGATGCCGGTGCCGATCTTGCGCTGGATGAAGCCGGTGCGGATGGTCATGAAGATGTGCGTGCCAAGCAGCAGCAAAATCATGATAGGACCCCACACGAAGCCATCGACGGCATCGATGACGTCAAGCGGGCTGGTAGCGGTGGCGATTCCCTCCGCAAGTCCAGTGAACGGCGTGATGAAGAACGATGTAAGGAAATCCTCCATGGCCTTCCCCCTTTCTCGTTGGGGAGAGCGCATGCGTCCGGGAGAACCGAAGGGGAATCTCCCTAACGCATGCCCTTTCCTCGCGTGCATGACAGGGAAAACGCTACCGAAGGCAGTTTGCAAACGCGTTTCAATTACGATAACGCTCGTGTTACGGCGTAAATTGCGCGTTACACGGCAGGATGAGGGGCGCTTTAAGCATGTCAGGCAGAATCGCCGGTTCCGTTAATGGGCGCTTCTGTTGTCGAAGCAGCATGTCGGCCTGGTGAAGAAAAAGCGTTTTGGCAACAAAAAGCCGCCCGATGGGCGGCTTGAACATTTGGTCGCGGGGGCAGGATTTGAACCTACGGCCTCCGGGTTATGAGCTCTCTTACGGCGCTAATCATCAGCAACAGATCTTCGCATCCCTCTGTTTCCGCAGGTGCATTCGACCTGATTCCGCTCAATTCTTTTCTCGCGAAGGACTTATCTCCGATGTCGTCATGATAAAGGTGCAAAATAGGTGCGAAATAGGTGCGAAATAGGTGCGAAATAGGTGCGAAATAGGTGCGAACCTTATCGTAAAGAGTAATATTGCCCTGGATCGTTGACGGCTGAGCCGTGCCACTCAAGCGGACCGGAAGGACCTGAAATCCCCTTGAGAACGCTGCCAGCCGTGCGACGCGTGCGCCCGATGTGATCGGCGAGCTCTCTAGCGGTCACTTTGCCATTCGTAAACGCAAGACGAATCGCAGCCAGCTCATATTGATCGAGGGAGGCCAATTTCTCGGCCGAGAGCTTGTCCTCGAGCGCCTCGCTCCTTCTGACGGTTCGGGCCACGATGTTGTTCTCAAGCGTCAGCTGGACTTTCGCCCTGCCGGGCTCTGTGTAGACCGGGTCGTTGAGTAGGGAGTCCTGCATCTCGGTGTAGATGCGCTTGACGCCCTCGTTCAACTCCCGGACCCAGCCGAATTCGACCAGCGTGCGCGCGATGCGCGGGTTGCGCGAGTAGCGGGTGGTCCTCATGTTGTCGAGCGTCACGATATTGGGGAGCGAGCCCGGGCTGACGATCTCCAGGCGGTCGTCGAACATCGAGACCCGGATGTAGTCGCCTCGGAACGAGTAGTCGCGATGGGTCACCGCGTTGACGAGCCCCTCGAACCAAGCGAACTCTGGGTACTCGGGCACGGTTTGGAATTTACCGTCTGACCCCAGGAACTGGAACTCGCGGAGCATACTCGAGATGAGTTCGTAGGCGCCTTGGATGACCTTGGGCAGCGGCCCGCAGAAGCTTCGCTCCTTCGTGATGTTGAGGCGCTCGCCCGTCTCCATCTTGACGCCATCGTAGCGCAGGACGCGAACTCGGGCCTGCGGCATCATCGCGGAGGGGTCATGAGCGAAGAGCAGGGCGCCGGCCACGGTCAGCCTTCCGTTGCGCATGAAGCGGCGGCTCCGGAGGACCTGCTCGTCGGGGGCGTCTGTTCCCAGGATCCCCTTGTAGCGGTCGAGCACCTCATGATCAATGTCGTCCAGCGAGGAGTCTTCGACGAGCTCGTCCTCGAAGATCCTCTGCCCCTTATCGTACTCCAGGGCGAGGACCTGTTCGCGGTTGAGCCTCACGCTCCTGTCGTTCTGCCGCAAGAACACCTCGTCATCGCTCTCGCGGGCGACAGAGTGGCTGGTCGATGCCTCGATGTCCAATACGAGGACGAGGTCTTCCTCGCCAGAGGAATTAACCACGGGGATTCGGTCCTTGCGGACGATGGGGGTCGGCGTACAGGTCGTGAGCGCTGCGCGCTCGAAGTTCTCGATGTCGCGCGCGCCGCTGCGCTTGAAGCCCGTCACCTCGCCGTCGTCCTCGATGCCGATAACGAGCTTGCCGCCGGCGGCGTTGGCGAACGCGCTGATGTGCTTTGCGATCTCCTTGTCGTCCTTGCGGGCGCTCTTCCGATCGAAATACTGGTTCTCCTTGAAGGTGGAGAACAGGTTCACATCGTTTGTCGCTATGGGTTGCTGCATCGTTGCCTCCTCATAAAGCCCCTCCATGCAGTGTAGATCAATGGTGCCCTGTGTCAGGATACGATCTCCGGGCTTAAGGCCTCATTTTCTTCGGCGCAATGAGGTTGCGTGGCGGGCTGGCATGCTTGCCGTAGTTTGTATTGAATCGCCGGAGGCATTTTCAGATTCGGGCCATAGTTATCTAAAGAGGTTCCGCGTAACAAAAAAGCCGCCCGATGGGCGGCTTGAACATTTGGTCGCGGGGGCAGGATTTGAACCTACGGCCTCCGGGTTATGAGCCCGGCGAGCTACCAGACTGCTCCACCCCGCAATATGTGACCCGCTTTTCTCGAAACCGAATGTTTCGGAAAAGCTGCGAGAAAGAACTATACGCGCCATCCGGCCGTGATGCAAGCAAATGATTTCCTGTCACAGAACCTTCACAAATGGACGGCACTTCAGGGCGATGTCTTGGCAACGCTAAAGGGGTCCCTATAGGTGAGGCTGCGACGAAGATACGGGGACCTTATAGGTGATTCCGCGGCATCTCTGCAGGCGATTCGGCGGAGCCCTATAGGCGAGGCTGCGGCAGTGCCGCGAGGACCCTATGGGCAAACCCGCGCCAACCTAATAACGGCGCTTGCTCAGATGCCCTTCTCTGCCGCTCGGGGGAGTTTTCGCCTGCCGCCTTTGACGCGAAACTGTTACCTCCTTACAATGCACCACTGGTTCGCGCAAATTCTGCTAGCGCAACTATTCTGCTCTGGGCTTTCTGCCCGCATCGGACGCATTCTGCTAGGCGTCTGTTTCGCCGCGCTTTGACGCGGCTTGCATTGTTTTCCGTTTCGAATGGCGTTTTGGGCGTGTTCTGCTTTGTCGTCCCCGCGGGCCCCGCTGCCCGTGCGTGCGCATGCGCGACGGAGGATCGAATGCGAACGATTCATCTTCATATATAGAAAGGTACTTCCTTGGATTTTCTCAACAGCAAAAAGGGCTTGGCCCTGGTCGGCGTGCTGGTCGGCCTTGGAATGGCGCTTCTGGCCTTCTCCGGCAACCCCGCCAACATGGCCATGTGCGCCGCGTGCTTCATCCGCGACATGGCAGGCTCCATGAAGCTGCAGACCACCGAGACGGTGCAGTACTTCCGTCCCGAGGTCGTCGGCCTGGTCGTCGGCTCGTTCCTGATCGCCCTGGCCACGCGTGAGTACCGCTCCACGGCGGGTTCTTCCCCCATGACCCGATTCGTCCTGGGCTTCATCATGATGATCGGCGCCCTCATCTTCCTGGGCTGCCCGCTTCGCATGGTGCTGCGCATGGCCGCCGGCGACCTGAACGCCTGGGTCGGCCTCATCGGCTTTGTCCTGGGCGTCGCTACGGGCACGTTCTTCCTGAAGAAGGGCTACTCCCTGGGCCGCGAGCATGACACGAACAAGACGGCCGGCGCCGTCCTGCCCGTGCTGCTGGTCATCGGCCTGTGCATCAGCGTCTTCGCCGGCGTGTTCGCCGTCAGCCAGGCCGGCCCGGGCTCCAAGCACGCTCCCGTGCTCATCGCCCTGGTGACCGCTCTCGTGATCGGCGCCCTGGCGCAGAAGGTCCGCATCTGCTTCGCCGGCTCCGTCCGCAACATCTTCCTCATGCGCGACTTCGACCTGATGCTCCCCATCGCCGGCCTGTTCGTGGTCATGGTGGTTTTCAACTTGGCCACCGGCGGCTTCAAGCTCAGCTTCGATGGCCAGCCCATCGCCCACTCCCAGCACCTGTGGAACATCCTGGGCCTGTATGCCGTGGGCTTCGGCGCCACGCTGGCTGGCGGCTGTCCGCTGCGCCAGATGACGCTGGCTGGCCAGGGCTCCTGCGATGCCGCCGTCACCTTCGTCGGCATGCTTATCGGCGCCGCCTTCGCCCACAACTTCGGCCTGGCGGGCGCTGCCGCCTCCGCTGCAACCGCCGAGAAGGCCGCCGTCCTGGGCGGTCCGAGCGTTGCGGGCCAGATCGTGCTCGTGTGCTGCATCGTGGTGCTGTTCATCATCGCCATCGTGAACGTGCGCAAGCAGAAGAACGCCGCGTAGCGTATAAGCTGCAAGCGTATTTCCCCAGTTCATTTATCGAAAGGATTTCCAATGATCGAAGTTGACGCCCGAGGGCTCTCCTGCCCCGAACCGGTCATCCTGACCATGAACGCCATGAAGAAGGGCCGCTCCGAGCCCATCAAGGTGACGGTGAGCAACACCGTGGCGCGCGACAACATCTGCTCGCTGGCGAAGAAGCGCAAGCGCACGGCGGCGGCGCAGCGCGTCGGCGACGATTTCGTGATCGAGATCGCCTAACCCATGGCGCGGCGGAAGGTGAAGACGGCGGTGGCGTCGTTCCATACCACCACTGACGCGCTCGCCTTCAAGCAGGCGGCCGTAGGCGAGGGATTTCGCGGCCGCCTTGCGCCCATCCCGCGACAGCTTTCCGCGGGTTGCGGCATGGCATGGCTCGAGCCCGAGGCTGCGGCGGAGCTGCTGGATTCGCTGGCGCAGCGCAGCGGAATCGAGCTCGAGCAGGTCGTCGTGCTCGAGCTGTGAGCCTCACGTGCCTATATAACGCGTCGAAAGGGCGTGTCTTCGTGTATGCGGGGTACGCCCTTTTTTGCGTTCGCGGCTTTTGCGCCGGACGCCGGGTTCGCCTTGGGCGGCTATCGCTTTCCGGGCGCTGCTTCGCGCCGCTTGGCCTTCGGGGTGGACGCAGGCTTCCCGATGGGGAAGCGGTGGCCGTGATGCACTCTCCCTTTACCGCTTTCGCCCAGCCGTCGAGCTTGCCCCGCCGTGGCGCTGCCAGCCGTGGCGCGCCTGCGGCGGTTGGCGTACAATCGCTCGAAACGGCGGCAAGCCGCGTTCGCTACCATGAAGAAGGGGGCATCATGCAGATCATCACCGATCAGGTTTACGAATTCTCCAAGGACAACAAGCCTTGCGCCACGGCCAAGCCCGGCGAGGTGCTGCAGTTCAACACGCAGGATTGCTTCAGCAACCGCATTCCCGATGAGAACACCACCATGGCCGACCTTGATTACACGTACGGTTTCGCCAATCCCGCCGCGGGCCCCGTCTACATCGAGGGCGCCGAGCCCGGCGACGTGCTCGTGGTCGACATCTACGAGGTGAAGGTGGCCGATGAGGGCACCATCGCCACCGACGATCACTGCGGCCCGCTGTTCGAGACCACCGGCTATCGTACCAAGAAGATTCCCATCAAGGACGGCATGGCCACGTTCAACCAGGTCAGCTTCCCGATCAACCCCATGATCGGCGTCATCGGCACCGCGCCGTCCGGCCCCGACGTCATCGACGGCTTCGTGGGCAGCCACGGCGGCAACATGGACAACAAGAAGATCACCAAGGGCACGCGCCTGTACTTCCCCGTGCGTGTTCCCGGTGCGCTTCTGCAGATGGGCGACGTGCACGCCACCATGGGCGACGCCGAGCTGTGCGGCACCGGCATCGAGATTCCCGCTGAGATCACCGTTCGCGTGCAGCTGGTGAAGGATTTCGAGCTGAACTGGCCGGTGCTCGAGACCTTCGGCCCCGACGGCAAGTGGTACGTGAACTGCAGCGGCACCCACTACGAGCAGGCGCTCATGAACGGCTCGAAGGAGCTGCAGCGTCTGCTGATGCGCGTTACCGGTTGGGACGCCGTGGAAACCTACATGTATATGTCCGTCCAAAGCGACGTCGAGGTGAGCCAGGGCTGCGAGCCGTGCGAGGTCGACGTGTCGCTGCGCATCGGGACGCCGAAGCTGTCGGAGTTCCCCGTTCTGATCCCTCAGCCGTAGGCGCCGGCTGGTCGATTCGCGGGTTGCGGCGATCGTTTACGGCGCCGGGGCGCTTTCGGTCAAGTGACAAGGCCTGGCCGGATCGCGCCGCGCAGCGAGCGAAACGCTATGCGTTCGCGCAACCGTTTATCGCCATAAACCTGCCGTTCGCCTTAGTTAGCAGAGGCTAAAATACACGGCTGTTCCGGTGCCGTCGATTTCGATATTTTATGCAAAATGCCCGGTTTCCCCAGGGAATCGGGCATTTTTCGTGTCTCGTGAGCGCATTGGGCCGCCTTTCAACCCCAAAATCACGCACGGCATCGCTAGGAATTGCCATATTCCCCTTACTCCTGCGCTTTAACGTGCTAAAGTACGGGCTATTGCGTAGAGCCGGGAATCGCGCTTCTGGCCCTGCGCAATGCTTGTTTTCCCCGCAAGAAAGAAAGGAAAGGGAAATGGCAGAGCAAAAAGCTCCGGCGAAGGGTAGCGCCGGGGACAACATCGAGCAGTTCGGCTATAAGCAAGAGCTGCGCCGCGGGATGGGTCTTTGGGACGTGGTGATGTACGGCGTCCTGTTCATGGTCATCATCGCCCCGCAATCCATCTTCGGCTCCATCCAGCTGAACAGCCACGGCATGACGCCGCTGGTCTACATCATCGGCTTTGTGGCCATCATGTTCACCGCTATGAGCTACATGCGCATGTCCGGTCGCTTCCCGATCGCCGGCTCCGTGTACTCCTACGTGCAGCGCGGCATCAACCCGCACGTCGGCTTCATCGCCGGCTGGCTGATCCTCCTGGACTACATCCTGGTTCCGTCCCTGCTCATCGTCATGGTCATGAACTGGGGCGTCGCTCTGATCCCCAACAGCCCGGCATGGCTGTGGGCCGTGGTCTTCATCGCCTTCAACACGTTCGTGAACATCCGCGGCATCCAGATGAGCCGCGGCGTTGACTGGGTCATCTTCGTCATCGAGGTCCTGGCCGTCATCGCGTTCATCGCGCTCGGCTGCAGCTTCATCATGGGCGGCGGCGGCGCAGGCGCCTTCGTCCTTGACCCGATTTACCAGGAAGGCCAGGTCGACGCCCACTTCATCGCCGCCGGCATCTCGCTGGCAGCGCTTTCCTTCCTGGGCTTCGACGGCATGTCCACGCTGGCCGAGGAAACCCACGAGCCCGAGAAGAACATCGGCCGCGGCATCCTGATCGCCCTGTGCGCCATCATCGTCGTGTTCGTCGCTCAGACCTACATCGCCGCCATCGTGCAGCCCGACTGGGCCAACACCGATCCCGACATGGGCTTCTTCGACTCCGTCATGCTGGTGGGCGGCCCGGTCTTCTACAAGATCATGCTGGTCATCAACATCATCGCCATCGGCATCGCCAACATCATGAATGCCCAGATGGCCTCCTCGCGCCTGCTGTACTCCATGGGCCGCGACGGCGTTATCCCGAAGGCGTTCGGCAAGGTCCACCCGAAGTACCAGACCCCCTGGTTCTCCGCTGTGTTCCTGGGCGTGGTCACCCTGTGCCTGTCCATCCCCATGGGCGATAAGATGACCCAGCTGGCCGGCTTGGTGAACTTCGGCGCCCTGGCTTCGTTCATCCTGCTCAACTTCGCCGTGTTCCTGTTCTTCTTCATCCGCGAGAAGAAGCGCAACACCTTCGGCGACATCGTGAAGTACCTGATCTGCCCCTGGATCGGCATCGCCATCCTGGTGTACGTGTTCACCGGCTTCGAGACGATGACCTACATCGTCGGCATCGTGTGGTTGGTCATCGGCCTGATCGTCGGCGCCGTGAAGTCTAAGGGCTTCAAGGAGGTTCCCGAGGCGTTCAAGCACCTCGAGGTGTAGCCGGCCTTTCGCTGGTGCGTAGGCTGTTCGCCTCCCCGCATCGCGATCGCGAAACGTTACAACATGGCAACGCCGTTTGCGCGAACGGCGTTTGCGGAAGCCCTGCGGCGATTGCCGCGGGGCTTCTTGCTATACTGGGGATAAAGCCTGATGGGGAAGGGTCCGCGGCGCTTGCGCGCTAAGCGTTCCGGCGGCCTGCGGGAATGTGTGCGACGCGCGGGGATGCGCGTGCGCGGTTGCCGGGGATGTGGCCGTCGGCGTCGTTCGGCTCTCGGCCGTGGGCGGCGTGCGGCGTTTGCGGTAACGCGCCGTGCTGTATCGTCCGATCAGGTTCAACCGGTGAAAGAAGGGGGTTGCAATGCTCTACGATGCCGTTATGGTCCCGTTCGATGGGTCCGATTCCGCCCGCGCGGCGCTTAACGAGGCCGTGCGCTTCGCGAAGGAGGACGCCGGGCTTGCGCTGCACGTCGTCCAGATCGTCGATCTGGAGCGAACCGCCGTGGCAAAGCTCGAGGCTCGCGGCGTGGATTTGACCGAAAGCGTCGTCCCCATGGGTATGCAAGAAGCCATGGAGGAGGCAACGGAGGAAGCGTCCGAGCGCCTGCATGCGCAGGTCGACGGGGTGATCCGCCCGCTCATGAACGAGAAGCGCGTCTGCCTGCTGCCCGAGGTGCATCCGGGCGACCAGATCGTGAAGTACGCGCAGGAGAACGGCTGCGGGCTCATCATCATGGGCAGCCGCGGTCTAGGCGCTCTGCGCGGCATGCTGGGCAGCGTGAGCAGCTACGTGCTGCGTGAGGCCCAGGTTCCCGTGCTGGTGGTGAAGGCCCCCGAGAACGAGGAGTAGGCGGCGACGCTGCGCATCGGGCGGCTCTTAGGCAAGGGCGCCGCAGCGATAAGGCGCGCCAAGGCAGCTCTTGGGCGGCGCGGCAACAGCGATGGGACGTGTGCCCATGCGGCTCTCGAGGGCCGCAACGCTAGGGTGCAAGCCTGTGGAGAAACGGCGAATGCCCGCTCGTTCGCCCGAAAAGTTGCTTTTGCCCCTTGCGAAACGACAGGCTCTTCGGTATAGTTCATATTCGCGCTTCGCAAGAAGCCGTGTGCCAACGTGGCTCAGCTGGTAGAGCAGCGCTCTCGTAAAGCGCAGGTCACCGGTTCGAATCCGGTCGTTGGCTCCACGAATGTACGCGGGCCGGGCAGAAATGTCCGGCCCGCTTTCTTTTTCTTGAAATCGCTCCCAAACAAAAAGCGCGGCGCCGGTCCCATGCGTTTTCCTCGCACAGGGCCGGCACCGCGCTTTTGCGTTCGCCGCTACTTGGCTCCCAGCTTGTCGCACATGAAGGCGTTGGCGGCTTTCTCGGGCGCATCGTCAAGCGGCGTCAGCTCGACAAGGGGCCGTCCGGTGCGCTTGGCGTTGCGCTCAAGCGCGCGAGCCAGCAGCCAGTCCGCGATCTGCGGGTTCTTCGCCAGCAGCGGGCCGTGCAGGTACGTACCCAGCACGTTCTTGTAGCGCACGCCGTCCTGCTTGGTCTCCTCATTATTGCCCAGGCCCGTGTTCGAGACAACGGTGCCGAACGGCTCCACGCCCTCGTCGAGGTAGGTGCGGCCTGCGTGGTTCTCGTAACCCACCACGGGTTCGTCGGCCAAGGGGCTGCGCAGGGCGATGTTGCTCACCAGTCGGTCGCCCGATGTGCCGGGGCGTCCCGTGGTCATGCCCACCAGGCCCAGGCCGGGCACCTTCTCGCCGTCCACCAGCCACTCGCGGCCCAGCATCTGGTAGCTGCCGCAAATGGCAAGCAGCGGGCCCATGTCCTGCACGTATGCGTCAAGCTGGTCGCGCATGGCCACGATGTCGGCACTGGCTAGCTTCTGCTCGCGGTCGGGGCTGCCGCCCATCATGATCAGGTCGACGCCGGAAAGGTCGATGGCGTCGCCGTGGTTCACACGGCTGATCTCCACGGGGATGCCGCGCCATGCCAGGCGCTGCTGCAGCACGCGCACGTTGCCGCCGTCGCCGTACAGGTTCAGCAGGTCGGGGAACAGGTGCGCGATGACCACGGGGTTTTGGCCGTTCGCCGCATCCTCGCCGGCCGGCGCACCGCCGCCTTGGATTCCAAAATCGCGCGGCGCGGGCGCCTCTCCCGCGGCAGGCTCGACTTCGCCGCCTGCGGCCACGGCTGCGTCCAGCGCGGCCTTGCACCCCGGCAGCGACGTGTAGTTCGCGATGATGTACGCGCTCACCTCTTGCGGCTGCTGCGCGATGCGATGCAGCAGGTCGTTGGCGTTGTCAACGGTTTGGGCGTCTATGCCGGCATACTTCAGGCGCACGGCCATGTCGCGCCCACGGATGCCGCCGGCGTATGCCGTCAGCGGGCCCGCCTGCGCCAGCTCCTCGAAGTCGATGTCCCACAGCCACGACACGTCGCGCCCGTCGGCCTCCTTGTCGTTGATGAAGAAGGCCACCACCTTCGGCGCCTGGTCCTGCGCCACGATCTTGAGGTTCTGGTTGAAGCCGGTGGGGTTCTTAGCCAGGTTCAGCAGGACGCGGCGGCCGGCAAGGTCGTAGGTCTGCAGGCGCCCGTTTTGCGGGTCGAACGCGTCGACGGCCTTCTGCAACGCCTCGTTCGTGCATCCCAGCAGGCTTGCGGCAACGCTCACGGCGGCAAGGTTGTACACCATATAGGCGCCGCTGAAGCGCGCCGTCACCGAGAAAGCCCCTTCGCGCCCGGCGTCGCCGGCGCCGGGCTTGGCAAGCGAGAACGCCAGCCCGTTGGCTCCCAGCCGCACGTTTTCGGCGGCGAAATCCAGCGCAGGGCGCGCGAAGCCGCAGTTCGGGCAGCGCCATTCGCCCAGCTGCCCGTATTGGCGCCAGTCGTATTCGAACATGGTGGAGCAGCGCTGGCACATGGTGGCGTCGGAGACGGTGTTTTGCGCCAGGCCCATGCTCTCGGCCACGCCGAAGGCGATGGAGCGCGTGCCCTCGCGGCCCGGCAGCTGCCTGGCGCGGTCGGCGATGGATGCGCACAGCGGGTCGTCGGCGTTGTAGACCAGCACGGTTTCAGGCGAGCTGCCCAGCGCCTTGACGATGCTGTCCTGGATGCGGTCGATCTCGCCGCAGCGATCAAGCTGGTCGCGGAACAGGTTGAGCAGCATCACGTAGTTCGCGCGCAGCTGCGGCAGGATCTTCGCCAGCCACAGCTCGTCGCATTCGAACACGCCCCAGTCGGCCTTGCTGGCGTGCAGCAACGCCGTGGACACGCCCGAATCCAGGTTCGCGCCCGTGCGGTTGCAGACGACCCGCTGGCCCGACGCTTCAAGCACGTCGGCAAGCAGGTTGGAAACGGTGGTCTTGCCGTTGGTCCCCACCACGCACACGCTTCCGCGCTCGAGCTTGCCGCGCAGATGCGCGATGAGCTGCGGGTCCACATACAGGGCCATTTTGCCCGGGAAGTTCGCGGCGGGGCGGTGGAACACGTTTTTCAAGCCCCAAGTGGAGACGCCGCTGACGGCGCGGGCGGCGGTGAATCTCAATCCCATGGTTTCCTCGCTTACCTTCGTAAATGCATGCGCCCAGTATATCCCGCGCTCGGGCGGCCGCCGCGCATCGCTGCCTTTCAACGTTAAAACACGAGAAACTTTCCCCATGGCTCGGCATGGGGAAATGGGGTTTTGCTATAGTGGATTTTTGCGCGATTGCATAAGGATTTCGCGCGCTTTGGAGAAAGAAGGACCCGTGGAAAACAACGAAACCAAGGCGGTGGGATATGGATACTAGCCAAATCATATCCGTCGCCATCTTCGTGGTGGCCATGATCGCCATCATGACCGAGAAGGTGCATCGCGCGCTCGTCGCCATCACCGGCGCCATGCTGCTGCTCATCCTGCACATCATGCCGTTCGAGACGGCTATCGGGCACATCGACTTCAACACGCTCGGCGTGCTGTTCGGCATGATGCTGTTCGTGGCCGTGGTGAAGCAGTCGGGCGTGTTCGAGTTTTTGGCCATCAAGTGCGCGCGCGTGGCGAAGGGCAACCCCTGGACCATCATGGTGCTGTTCGTGCTGCTCACGGCCGTGCTGTCCGCCTTCTTGGACAACGTCACCACCGTGCTGCTCATCGGCCCCATGACCATCACCGTGTGCCGCCTGCTCGACATCGACCCGGTGCCGTTCTTCATGACGCAGATCCTGGCGTCCAACATCGGCGGCACGGCAACGCTCATCGGCGACCCGCCCAACATCATGATCGGCTCTGCCGCGGGTTACACCTTCGCCGACTTCATCGCCTATGATGCGCCTGCGGTCGTCATCATCCTGGCTGCCGTCATCGGCCTGTTCTACGTCATGTACGGCCGTAAGATCTCCGCCAACGAGGAGCACCGCAAGGCCATCATGGAGCTCGACGAGAACGACTACATCAAGGACCGCCGCCTGCTGCACATCAGCGTCGCCATGGTCGTCCTCGTGGTCGTCGGCTTCATGACCCACGGCGCGCTCGGCCTGGAGTCCTGCGTCATCGCACTTGCTGCCGCCGGTCTGATCCTGCTCATCTCCGGTGAGAGCATCGAAGAGGCGCTGCACGGCGTCGAATGGACCACGCTGTGCTTCTTCGCCGGCCTGTTCATCATCGTCGGCGCCATGTCCGAAACGGGTGTCATCGGCATGCTGGCACAGGGCCTTATCGACGTCACGGGCGGCAACCTCATGATCACCATGCTGGCGGTGCTGTTCGGCTCGGCCATCATCTCCAGCTTCCTGGACAACATCCCGTTCGTGGCAACCATGATCCCCATCATCCTGGCGCTCGAGGCCGACGGCCTCGACGGCACGGCGCTGTGGTGGGCGCTGTCCCTTGGCGCTTGCCTGGGCGGCAACGGCACGCTCATCGGCGCATCCGCCAACGTGGTGCTGTCCGATATCAGCAAGAAGTTCGGGCATGAGATCACGTTCATGCAGTTCTTCAAACGCGGTTTCCCGATCATGTTGTTCACGGTGGCCATCGCCGCCATCTACATGGTCATCCGCTTCCCCGGCGGTTAAACGGTTCCGCCGGTCTGTCGGCTGGCGGACCGACTTGACGCTGCGGGGCTTGTGGCGCCCGGCTTTCGCCTTCAGCTTCGGCGGCATACCCCAAAGGCTTATGCCGCCTTGCTTCAGGCGGATTCCGGGGCACTATAGGGCCCTCGCTGACTGTGGCGGAGCCCCGGATTTCCCGCCTTGAAGGCCTGGAATGCGAAATGCGTTCCAGGCCTTTCTTGTCCCCTCGGACAGGCCGTCGTTTCCCCGCTTTTGCTCATATGGGCATTTCCCGCAAAGCATGTGAGGTCGCTTGCATGGGGGCCGGGGGCCGTCACAATGACCGTATGGATAACAAACGCACAGGCTACGGGCGCGACCGTTACGGCGCGGGCCGAGCAAACACGAACCAACCATCCAACGGCAGGCGCGCAACCGCTGCAGACGTGCGCGCCCAAAACCGCTATGCGCGCGATAGCTACGGCGGAGACCGGCCGTCCGCTGGTCAAGGCGAGCCGTCGGCGCGCCGCCTTTCGCGCGACGAGTACGCGAAAACCCACAAGCACAAAAAGCACGGCAAGCTGTTCTATGCCGGCATCGCGGCGCTTGCTGTCGCGGTCATAGCCGTCGGCGCGGCGTTCGCGTACGTGCAGGTGCTTTCCGGCAACCTGCATGCGGGCCTGGGCAACGTGGGGAAGTACCTGGTTAAAACCAACATGACCAAAGAGCCGTTCTACATGCTGCTCATGGGAACCGATGGCTCCGAGGAACGTGACGAGTCCGGCGATTTCGGCGACAGCTACCGCACCGACAGCATCATGCTCGCGCGCATCGACCCCGTGAGCAAGAAGGTCACGTTGGTCTCGCTGCACCGCGACACCATGGTCGACATGGGCGAATACGGCGTGAACAAGCTCAATGCCGCGCACGTGTTCGGCGGTCCCGCGCTCTCGGTGCAAACGGTGTCGAAGCTGGCGGGTGTCGATATCTCGCACTACGCCGAGATCAACTTCGATGGCTTCCGGGATATCGTGGACGCGCTCGGCGGCATCGAGGTCGACGTTCCCATGACCATCGACGACGAGGACGCCGGCGGTCACCTGGACGCCGGCCCGCAAACGCTCAACGGCGACCAGGCCCTTATCCTGTGCCGCGCACGTCACGCCTACGACGAGATCGGCCCGGGCGACGAGTATCGCGCCGCCAACCAGCGCCTGGTCATGTCGGCCATCGCCAAGAAGCTGCTGTCTGCCGACGCGGCGTCCATGGCTTCCACCGTGCAGGCGCTTTCGAAGTATGTCACCACCGACCTGGGCGTTACCGACATCATCGGGCTCGCGCAGGCCATGCAGGGCCTCGACCCGTCCACCGACATCTATTCCGCCATGGAACCCACCACTTCCGAGTACATCGATGGCGTTTGGTACGAGGTGAACAACACCGCGGAATGGAAGGCCATGATGAAACGCGTCGACGCAGGCCTGCCGCCCACTGAAGGTGACGTCGTCGACAAGACTTCGGGCACCATTCTGGCAACCACCGGCGACGGCGGCGCCACAAGCGGCGGCACGGCGGGCGGGGGCGCGGGCGCGGTCAAGCGCGGCGGCAGCGTGGCCATCCGCAACGGCAACGGCCTTGCGGGAGCCGGCCTCGACGCCACCGAGCGCATTCAGGGCCTTGGGTACAGCGTGAACACCAGCAATGCCGACAACTTCGACTACCAAGACACCGTGGTGGTGTACAACGATTCCTCCGACAAGGAAGCGGCCGAGGCCATCGTGAAGGCTCTCGGCGTGGGCAAGGCGGTGCAGAACTCGAACACCTATCTGTTCGAGGAGGACTTCCTCATCGTCCTGGGAGCCGACTGGAAATAAGCGTCGCGTCCGTTCTCGGATGCTGGCGAAACGGCGAGGGCCGCTGCAATCGTGCAGCGGCCCTCGTTGTCTTCCCGATCCTCGCCGGCTTTTGCGGTTCCGCGCATGCTACCCGACGTGCATCGGTCTTCGTGCGATCGCGGCGCGCTACCCGACGTGCGTCGATCCTCGCGCAGCTCCAAGCATCCTATCCGGTCACGGCGATGTTCCAGTCGCCCAGAAGCAGCCCCTTCGCCAATCCCAGCACGGCGATATGCGCGGGGTAGTACGCATAGAAGAACCATTTCATGGACCTGCCGCGCCCGCCGTTGTACGCCCACAGCAGGGGAATGGTGGCGCTGCAGCCTACCAGCGGATATAACGCGAACGCCAGGTTCTGCAGCGTGGGAAGCTCCATGAGCTGCATAAGCGCCGGCAGCCCTCCGGTGGCAATGGGCAGCAGCGCCGAGTACGCCACACGTTGCCTGCGGTCCTTCACCACATGGAGCGTGAGCACCATGCAGGGTGCCAGGATGCCCCAATCGCAAAACGCCGTCAGGGCGGTCATCAGCGCGAACGTCAGCCAAAACAGCCCGCGTCGCCGCATATGGTCGTACGCGTACAGCAGGCACAGGCACACGAACAGCGTGAACAGCACGTTCATCTCATGCGCCAGGAACAGCCCGTAGGGAACCTGGGCCACCAGGGCGAATGTCAGCAGCCGCCGGCCGTAACGCCGCACGCTCGACGTATGGCGATACCCTTCCACCAGCAGAAACGCCATGATGGGGAACGTCAGGCCGCCAAGCGCGAACAGCGCGCACAGAATCCCGGGCGGCAGATAGTCCCAGCAGATGTAGCAGGCGTGGTTGCACGTCATGCCGGCGATGGCCAGCACTTTCAGGGGAAACGCGGTGAAACCGCGTTGGGGACGCGGCTTTGCCGCGGCGGATGTTCCAGCTTGTTGTATCATGCGCACAGTATACCCTACGTGCCGGCTCGGCGTTTTGCCTCCGGCATGCATCCCTCGCGGGGCGTGCCCCGCGAAACCTACGCTTGCGGCCCTCCCGCAAAGGATAGGAGCAACCATGGCAGCAATCATCAATTCTCGCAAGGTGGCCATCGTCGGCTGCGGGTTCGTGGGCTCGGCCAGCGCCTTCGCCCTCATGCAGTCGGGCCTGTTCTCCGAGATGGTGCTCATCGACGTCGATCACGACCGCGCCGAGGGCGAGGCCCTCGACATTGCGCACGGCATGGCGTTCGGCAGCCCCATGAACATCTACGCGGGTGACTACTCCGACATCGATGACGCGGCCATCACCGTCATCACGGCCGGGGCGAACCAGGCGCCCGGCGAGACGCGCCTCGACCTGGTGAACAAGAACGTCGCCATCTTCAAGTCCATCATCCCGCAGATCGCCGAGCGCGATTACCAGGGCATTCTGCTGGTGGTCTCGAACCCTGTGGACATCCTGACCTACGTCGCCCTTAAGCTCTCCGGCATGCCCGCCAACCGCGTGCTCGGCAGCGGCACCACGCTCGACACCGCGCGCTTCAAGTACGCCCTGGGCGAGCACCTGGGCGTCGATCCGCGCAACGTGCACGCCCGCATCATCGGCGAGCACGGCGACAGTGAGATCGCCGCATGGAGCTTGGCGAACGTCTCCGGCATCCCGCTCAACGACTTCTGCGAGCTGCGCGGCCACACCGACCATGAGCGCAACATGGACCGCATCGCCGAGGAAGTGAAGAACGCGGCCTACGAGATCATCAAGAAGAAGCGCGCCACCTATTACGGCATCGCCATGACGGTCAAACGCATCTGCGAGGCCATCACCCGAGATGAGAAGCCTATTCTTCCCGTGTCCAACTACATCGACGGCGAGTACGGCCTGCACGACATCGTGTTGTCCATGCCCGCGGTCGTCGGCGCCAGCGGCATCGAGTACCAGGTGCCCATCAAGATCAACGAGACGGAAACCGAGCAGCTCAAGGCCTCGGCCGCCACGCTGCGATCGGTCATCGACAAGCTGGACCTGTAGCGCCCCGAGCCCGTTCGGCGCCGCCCGCGACCCGCCCGCCGGCAACACGCGGGCGGGTCGCGCCGCTTTGCGCCCCCGTGCGTCCTTTGCGGCGCCCGCTTTCCGCATCCACCCGACTCATCGCCGCCGGCAAGCCGGCGCTTCCTCGCGCCTGCACCTGCCCGTCCCCCTCCAACCGCATAAAGCACGCGCTTTCCGCTCTAAACGCTGACCGTTCCGCTTCCCTGTTCACAACTCCATCACACGGAGGCGCCTAAACGGGGTACCATCTGCCATGGTTTGCTAGAATGCTGAATACTTACGCAGAAAGAAGGTGCTCATGCTGTCTGGAGATATGGAAAAGCTCTACCCCTCCGCCAAAACCTTGGTGAAGGAATGCGTTGCCAGCCGCCTTCATGCGAAGGATGCAACGCTTTACGGCTTTTCCGACGAAGCGCAGGAATGCGCACAGAATTACATGGGGTGGACGGACCTCGCAACGAATCCGCCGTACCCGCTGCACGAGATTCAGGCATTCGCTGATTCCATCATCGCCCAGGGTTTGAAGTCCGTGGTGCTCATCGGCCAAGGCGGCTCCACCCAGGCGCCCATGACCATAACCAAGTACCACAAGCCGGACTCATCCCTGGTGCGCTTCCGCACGCTCGATTCCGATTCCCCGGTCCGCGTGCGCGGCATCCTGTCGGAGATCGATCCCCGCACCACGCTGTTCATCGTGTCCTCCAAATCGGGCGGCACCATCGAGCCGCGCCTGGCGCTGCGTGCCGTGCGCGATGCGTTGGCCGACCAGATCTCGGACGAGGAAATGGTGCAGCATCTGGTGGCCATCACCGATCCCGGCTCCAAGCTCGAGCAGCAGGCTCGCGAGGAGGGCTGGGCCGCGGTGTTCTCCGGCGAGCCCACTGTGGGCGGCCGCTTCAGCGCCATGTCCGTGTTCGGCCTGCTGCCCGCCGCGCTCGTGGGCATCAACCTGCAGGAGTTCATGCAGCACGCCAACAAGGCGGAGCGCGCCTGCAGCGAGGACGCCATCGACAACCCGGCCATCGGCCTGGCTGCCTTCCTGTACGACAACTACGTGCAGGGCCGCAACAAGTTCAGCTTCCTCACGCAGAAGCGCGGCCGCGTGCTCGGCTTGTGGATCGAGCAGCTGGTCGCCGAGAGCGTCGGCAAGAACGGCCAGGGCATCCTTCCCAACATCGAGATCGACACGCTGCTGCTCAAGAAGGACCCGGGCGATCGCAGCGTCATCATGTACCAAACGAAGAACGACCTGTGGGACGAGCGCCACAACTTCGAGATGAGCCTGTCCTACATCGACCCCACCATCCCGCGCGCGGCGTTCAAGATCGAGTCCGTGTACGAGTTGCCCGAGCATTTCATCATGTGGGAGTACGCCATCGCCATGTGCGGCTACCTCATGAAGGTGTGCCCGTTCGACCAGCCCGACGTGGCGTCGGCCAAGGCCGCGGTGCTCGACATCCTGCGCGACGGCCAGCCCGAGCCGGACTACGTGCAGGACTTCGTCGACGACGTGCACATGGGCCAGGTGGAGGTGCGCCAAGCTCCGTGCTTCAAGGACTGCACCGACGTGCGCGCATCGCTGCGTGCTCTGCTCGCCAGCATCCAACCCGGCGATTTCTTCGCGCTCAACGCCTTCCTCCCGTTCACGGGCGAAGGCCGCCGCGAGGCGCTCGAGACCATCCGCCACGGCGTGGCCGAGAAGCGCCGCGTGGTGTCGTGCTTGGAAGTCGGCCCGCGCTACCTGCATTCCACGGGCCAGCTGCAAAAGGGCGGCCCGAACTGCGGCGTGTTCCTCATCCTGTCGGCGGACGAGCTGAAGGACATCCCGCTGAAGGAAGAGGCCGAAAGCCTGGGCTCCTTGGCGAAGGCGCAGGCCTCGGGCGATCTGGTCACGCTCGCAAGCCGCGGTCGCCGCTGCGTGCACCTGCACCTGCCCGATAATTCGGGCGTCACCTTGCGCGCGCTGGCGGAAGTGGTGTGCGACATCTTGGAAGAGCTGCAGCAGGCGTAACGCCCCTCGGCTCAATGGCTGAAACCCACCGCGCGTCGCCAATCTCGCCGACGCGCGTTTTTTGGAATCAGCCGGCGGAAAACAACGTAAACCTTAAATGAAAGGGCGTCGTATGATCGAAGCGCTCGACATACAGGTAAAAGGCATCGTGCAAGGGGTGGGCTTTCGCCCCTTCGTGTATCGTTTAGCGAAGAAATACCAGCTTAACGGTTGGGTGCTCAACGCCGTGGAAGGCGTGTTCATCCACGCCGAGGGAGAGGCGAACCTGCTGGACAAGTTCGTCACCGAGCTGCACATGAACCCCCCGTCCGCCGCAAAAGTCAAGGAGATCGACCTCAAGGAGGTGCCGCTGGAAGGGTTCGGTTCGTTCGACATCCGCTTCTCCGACGATCACGACGCCCAGCAGACCACGCTGGTTTCCCCCGATCTGGCCACCTGCGACGACTGCCTTGATGAGCTGTTCAACCCCTCAGACCGTCGCTACCGCTATCCGTTCATCAACTGCACGAACTGCGGCCCGCGCTTCACCATCATCGGGTCGCTGCCCTACGACCGCCCCGCAACGTCCATGAAGGATTTCCCCATGTGCCCGCGTTGCGCCGCCGAATACGCCGACCCGCTCGATCGCCGCTTCCATGCGCAGCCCGATGCCTGCTGGGATTGCGGCCCGCACATCAGCTGGGTGAACCTTGCACAAGGCCAGCAGGAGCCGCAGTGGGGTGATACCCGCGAAGCGTCCGACGCCATCTTCGCGGAAGCGGTCAAGCTGCTGCTCGACGGCGGCATCGTGGCGGTGAAGGGCCTTGGCGGCTTCCATTTGGTCTGCGATGCCTCCAACCCCGATGCGTTGGCGAAGCTACGTCAGCGCAAGCGCCGTCAGGGCAAGGCGTTCGCCGTCATGGTGGCGGGTGCGGCCGACGCGCGCCGCGTGTGCCATGTCGACAAGGCGGAGCAGGGTGCCCTGGAATCCACCAAGCGCCCTATCGTGCTGCTGCGCAAGCGGGCCGAGGTGCAGTTCGCCAGCGGTCTGGCCGATAACCTTCCCGAGCTGGGGGTCATGCTGCCCTGCACGCCCGTCCAGCATCTGCTGCTCCACGATTTCGCGGAGGCCCTGCGTGCGCAGCAAGGCGATTCGGCGTTGCCTATGCTGGTCATGACCTCGGGGAACCTGCATAACGAGCCCATCGTCACCGACGACGATCAGGCGCTGGTCAAGTTCGCCGGCATCGCCGATGCCGTCTTGGGCAACAACCGCCGCATCCTGTCACGCTACGACGACTCGGTGCTGCGCGTGGTGCGCGTAGGTGACGAGCAGGCCATCCAGTTCGTCCGCCGCGCCCGCGGCTTCGCCCCGCTGCCCATCGCGCTCGACTGCCCCGAGGCGCAGCCCAAGCAGGAAACCCTGCTGGCCACGGGCTCGGAGCAGAAGGCGACGTTCGCCCTGGTGCGTGCCGCCGCGGGCGACGACCAGCGCCCCGACGCGTTCGTCTCGCAGCATATCGGCGACGTCGAGAATGCGGAAACCTACGACGCTTGGCTCGAGGCCGAAGAGCGTTATCGTCAGCTGTTCCAGGAAACGCCGCGCCGTCTCGCCTGCGATGCGCATCCCGAGTACCTTGCAAGCAAATGGGCTCGCGAGCAGGCACAGCGTAACAACCTGCCCTTGACCGAGGTGCAGCACCACCATGCGCACATCGCCTCGGTGCTGGGGGAGAACGGGCTGTTCGGCCCTGTGTGCGGCATCGCGTTCGACGGCACGGGCTATGGCGCCGACGGCCGCGTGTGGGGTGGCGAGGTCCTGCTCGCCAACCAGCAGGCCTACGAGCGTTTCGCCAATTTCGCCTATGTGCCCATGCCCGGCGGCGCCGCGGCGGTGCGCAACCCGCTGCGCATGGCCTACGGCGTCCTGTACGAGTTCGACCTGCTGGAGCATCCCGGCGCCGCCGATGCGCTGCTGGCGCTGGGCGATCAGGCGGAGGTGTGCGACCAGATGATCGAGCGCAGCCTGAACACGCCCTACACCTCCTCGGTCGGGCGCCTGTTCGACGCAGCAAGCGCGCTGCTCGGCGTGTGCCGTCAGCCGTCCTACGATGGCCAGCCGGCCATCGAGCTCGAGGCGGCCATGGGCGCGGTCCCCGAGGGGCTGCCGGCCACCGACGCCTACCATATAGATGTCGTGAAGAATACGGCCACCGAAACCAGCACCGCGCTCGACACGTCGGTCCTGCTGTTCGACGCGGCGCCGGTGTTCAAGGCGCTCCTTGACGACATCGCTTCCGGCGTTCCCACGGCGACCATCGCGCGCCGCTTCCACGATGCGTTCGTGAACGCCATCGTTATGGCTGCTCAGCTGGTGCAAAGCTTGTACGGCATCACCACGGTGACGCTCTCGGGCGGCGTGTTCCTCAACCGCTACCTGCTCGAGCACGCTGTGCCGGCGCTTCAGGGCAACGGCTTCACCGTGGCGCTCAACCGCGATCTGCCCCCCAGCGACGGCTGCATCTCCTACGGACAGGCTGTGGTAGCATGGGCAGCAAGACAAACGGACGAGACGACGGGGAAGTAGCGGCTCGGAAGGCGCTCAAGCGTTCGGCAACGCATCCCCAAAACGTCTCATCATGGAAGGAAGAAGGCAGCGAATGTGCCTAGCTATTCCCGCGAAGATCGCGCAGCTTGACGGCGACGGCATGGCCACGGTGGACATCCTCGGCGTCACGCGCAGCGTGTCCATCGACCTCACACCGCAGGCGGGCGTCGGCGATTTCGTGCTCGTGCACGCCGGCTTCGCCATCGAGGTGGTCGATCCCGATTACGCGCAGGAGACCATCGACCTCATCAAGGAGTTCCCCGACCTGGCGGGCGATGAGCTGCCCGCCGCCACGGCCTAGGCAACGCCCAACCGGCCGATCGCTTGCAGCCTTGCGGCGCGCAGGCGGTCGGCTTTTCGCATTTCGCCCCTCGTACCAAGGAATCTCATCATGCAACCCCAGAACATACATCGTAGCCGCACGGTAGACGCCGGCACCATGCAAAACGAGCTGGCGGCGTTCAAGGACCCGAAGCTCGCCCGTGGCCTCATCGAGTCCATCGGCAAACTCGCTCCGGAAGGCGGCGCCACGCTCATGGAGGTATGCGGCACGCACACCGTGGCCATCGCGCGCAACGGCATCCGCAACCTCATGCCCGAAAGCGTGTGCCTCTCGTCGGGCCCGGGCTGCCCCGTGTGCGTCGCGTCGAACCGCGATATCGACGCCGTCATCGCCCTCGCGCGCATCCCGAACGTGACCATAGCCACGTTCGGCGACATGACGCGCGTGCCCGGCAGCACGTCGAGCCTGCTCAAGGAACAGGCCGCAGGCCGTAGCGTGCAGATCTGCTATTCGCCCCTCGATGCGTTGGCCTTGGCGAAGGCCGACCCCGATCGGGAGATCGTGTTCGTTGGCGTGGGCTTCGAGACCACCACGCCGCTGGTGGCCATGGCCATCAAGCGCGCCGCGGCCATGGGCCTGAAGAACTTCAGCGTCTTCGCCGCGCACAAGAACATGCCCGGCGCCCTGGAAACGCTGGTGAAGGACCCGGACCTCAAACTAGACGCCCTCATCCTGCCGGGCCACGTGGGCACCATCACGGGCACCAAGCCCTTCGAGTTCCTGGCGAAGGAATACGGCATCCCCGGTGTGGTCACGGGCTTCGAGCCCGTCGACGTGCTCCAGGGCATCGCCATGCTCATGCGCCAGCTGCACGAGGGGAGGGCGGAGATCGAGATCGCCTACGCGCGCGGCGTCATGCCGCAGGGCAATCCCGTGGCGCTGGCCGCAATCGACGAGGTCTTCGAAACCTGCACCGCCACCTGGCGCGGTCTGGGCGATATCCCCGGCAGTGGATACCGTATCCGCGAGGAGTTCGCGCAATTCGATGCGCTGAAGCGCTTCCAACCCGAAATCGAGCCCACCATCAACCCCAAGGGCTGCCGCTGCGGCGACGTCCTGCGCGCCCGCATGGAGCCCAGCGAGTGCCCGCTCTTCCGCAAAGTGTGCACGCCCGAGAATCCGGTAGGCCCGTGCATGGTCAGTAGCGAGGGCAGCTGCGCCGCTTACTACAGGTACTATTAAGCGAAATCAAGCATATCGCCACATTGGAGGGCGGCGCAGCACGCAAGCTGCGCCGCCCTCTTGCGTTGCCAGGCGGCTAACACGAGACCGGCGAGCCGAAGCCCGGCGAGATCAACACCGGCTGCGTCGCCCTCCTCCGTTGAAAGGCGACTAACAGGCCAGAACGCAGCCCCGGGAAGCGCTCTGGCGTCGAATGACGACGGCATGTCCTTCAATGACGACGGTAATGTCCTCGGAATGGGCTACTGGCCGGATTACGGGTCGAAGAGCGAGCGCATCACATGATCGTGCCGCCTCATACGGACCTCCAGCCGGCTGAAAGCGAACAGGGCGGCGAACGATGCCGTGGCACGCCCTCTTAACGGTCGCAAAAACGCCCACACCATGACACAAGAAGTGTGAAAACGGTCAAACAACGGCAGGCCTTGCCGCTTAAGCGAGTGCTCAAGCGGCAAGGCCTCATATCGGGAGCTAAAAGCCGTTAAGTGCTTAAAGGAAGCCGCTCACGGCATTCGGAAGAGGATTGCTACGTCGATGCAATAACCGAAAACCGATAGACCAAGATTATCGGAGGACGCTTTTCCCATTGGTTGTGCAAATATGAGCCATCTGATGAACCATAGACTTGACCATATAAATGCATGCATATCCGATTCGTACCGATAATCATTCGTGCGAATCGGTTCATTCAAGGAAAATATCCAATAATCGGATGAAAAATGCATAAACGATTATTTCGACTGTGTTACAGATTTTTGTGCAGCTGAACAATGAACTTGTGCAAAGTGCCTGAAAATACGTGTAAATGACCTATTGCAGGCGCACAACTCTGGTGTTATAAATATCTCGTCGGCAAAACCGGAACACGAAATGAAACGAACTTACAGGGTTGCCAAGTGATTTTTCCCTCTTAGTGAATTTCAAATCAAAAGGCCGGTTGAGCCAAAGAGTACACAATAGGTAGTGTGCATCGTTGAAGGTGTAGGAAGCACCTTCAAAGAAAGGAGACAGTCATGGCGAA
>NZ_QUCY01000019.1:0-53211 GCF_003474385.1 Eggerthella sp. AM16-19 | reverse complement strand
GGCGCGCCGTCGCGAGGACGTTGCCCGCCAGGATGCCGTGGAAAGCGTCATCCATTTCGCCGAACGCGGCGCGCACGTGTTCGATCACGGCGCCGCGGCGGTGATCATGTTCACCTCCGGCACCACCGGCCGCTCGAAGGCCGTGCCCCTGACCTGGGATAACCTGTGCAACTCGGCGGCGGTCTCGAATGCCGCGCTCAACCGCCGCGGCGAGGGGCTGTGGCAGGCGGCGCTTCCCCTGTACCATGTGGGCGGCCTGCAAATGGTGGTGCGCAGCTTCCTGAACGCGAACCCGTTCATCCTTTACGAGCGCTTCGATGCCCGTCGCGTGCTGGCCGATGCCGCCCGTCGCGGCGCCACCCACATCTCGGTGGTCGACAAGATGCTGCAGGACATGCTGGCCGCGCCGAACGCCGACCAGCTGCGCCGCTACGTGTGCATCCTGCTGGGCGGCGGCCCGTTGAACGCGCAGACGCTCGGCGGCGCCCTGGCCGCGCGCGCCCGCGTGTACGCCAGCTACGGCATGACCGAGACATCCAGCAACATCGCGAACTCCCTGGTGCTGCCCGGTTTCACGGGCGGCATGCAGCTGCTTCCCGGTTATGAGGCGCGCATCGTGGACGCCGGGCCCGACGGGTTCGGCCGTCTTGCCGTGCGAGGCCCCGGGCTGTTCTCCGGCTATCTGAACGCCCGCGCCGCCTACACGGCCGATGGGTTCTTCCTCACGGGCGACACGGCGGCCATCGCGCCCGACGGCAAGCTGTACGTGAAGGAGCGCACCGACGACATGTTCGTCTCGGGCGGGGAGAACGTCTACCCTGCCGAGATCCGCGAGAAGCTGCTGCGCGTGCCCGGCGTCGCCGATGCCTATATCTTCGGCGCGCCCGACGAGAAGTGGGGCCGCCGCCCCGTCGGCTTCATCGAGCGCGATGCGGCGTACGACCTGCCCAGGCCTCTATCCGCCTCCGTCGGCACGAGCGTCGCGGGGCAGCGCGGCCGCACCGTCTCCGACCGCATATTCGCCCAGGAGGCGGCGCGCAGCGTGGCGTCCCAGCTGTCACGCGTATATCAGCCGAAGCACCTGTTCGTGCTCGATGCGTTCCCGCGCACGGGCATCGGCAAGGTGGACCGCTCGGCCCTGCGCAAGCTCTATGAGCAGCGCATCGAGGTCAAGCGCGTGAACCTGTACCGAATCCGCCTGCCGTTCCGTAAACCCTTCGCCACGGCGAAAGGGACGCTGTCGTTCCGCGAATCGCTGCTGGTCGAAGTGGTGGACCATGCCGGCCGTACGGGCCTTGGCGAGTGTGCGGCCTTCCCCACCGACTGGTATCTGCCCGAAACGCTCGACCAGGACCTGCGCATCCTGCAGGAGCAGCTCATCCCTCTGGTGCTGAACACGGTATTCCTGCACCCCTCCGAGGCCGACGGCCTGCTGGCGGCGTGCCCGGGCGCCGACGCGCTGCCCATGGCGCGCGGGGCCATCGAGCCGGCGTTGTGGGATCTGTACGGCAAGATCGTCGGCCAGCCGCTTTGGAGGCTCATCGGCGGGCAGGCGCCCGACGATGGTCGGCCCGCATCGGCGTCGGCGGGTGCTGCCGTGCCCGTGGGCTCGGTGCCCGACACGCTGGCCGCCGTGCAGCGCTGCGTGGACGACGGGTACGCGCGCGTGAAGCTGAAGGTGACGCCGGGCACGGCGCTGTTTTGCGTGCAGGCGGTGCGCGAGGCGTTCCCCGACCTGGTCATATCGCTTGATGCGAACCAAAGCTTCACCGAGCGCGACCTTGACGTGCTGCGCGGTCTCGACGCGCTGGGAATCGCCTGGATCGAGGAGCCCCTCGATCCGCGGCGCACGCCGGCCAACGGCCCGCACGACCTGTTCGCGCGCCTGGCCCAGCTGCAGCGCCGCATCCAAACGCCGGTGTGCCTGGACGAGTCCATCTTCACCGCAAGCGATCTGGCGAAGGCGCTCAAGCACCAGGAGCTGAAGTGCTACGCGCTCAAGATCGGGAAATTCGGCGGTATCCAGCCTGCGCTGCAATTCGTGCGCATGGCGAACGCGCGCGGCATGAGCGTATGGATGGGCGGCATGTACGACACCGGCATCTCGCGGCGCATGCATGCGGCGTTCCAGATGGTGCCCGGCGTGGTCGACGCAGGCGACATCGGCGCCACCTCGCGCTACTTCGACGTCGACGTCACCGATCCGCCGTACACGGTGGAGCGCGGGATGGTCACGCTCGAGCGCCGAGGCCACGAGCACGGCCTGGGCTGCACGCTCGATCGATCCGCCTTGTCGCGCGTGCTCATCGACCAGCGAACCTACGAGTAACCGGCGCCGCCCTGGCGGCGTTGCCGCGGCCCCGGGGGAGACGTCCCCCCCGGCCGCGGCGATTCCGGCGCACGGCGTTCGTCTTTTCGGGCCGTCGCGCCCTCGGTGCGCGCCGCCCTGCTGTCCCGGCCCGGTTTCGTGCGCGTCCCGCCGCGCGAATCATCCCACGCAAAAACGCGCATACACCCCAAGCATTATTCATTTACATCGGAAAATATCCTATACGAATCCTTTACATAGCCCCGTGTGGGGTATAGTGGTGGGAACTATTTACTCTGACGAGGAGGGTTCGATGAACAACGCTAACGAAGCGGCAGGCGCTTCTATGGCCGCTTCCGGCACGGTGGCAACCGGGTCCGGCGCGCTGCATGACCTGGAACATCACGGCAAGCTGGGCATTTTCCGTCTAGTAGCGTCGGTCATCACGCTGATCCTCGGCGCCGGCGTGTTCACGCTGTCCGGCGATCAGGCCGCCCATGGCGCCAACGGCGCCGCCATCCTGACGGCCTGGGGCATCTCGGCCGTGGGCGTGCTGTGCCTGGTCATGACGTTTTTTGCGCTGTCGCGCCTTAAGCCCCAGCTCAAGGGCGGCATCTACAGCTACGCCGCCGCCGGCTTCGGCGATTTTTTGGGCTTCAACAGCGCGTGGGGCTACTGGATCTCCGCCATCCTGTGCACCGTCAGCTTCTCCGCGCTCCTGTGCGGCGCCCTGTCGTACTTCTTCCCCGTCTTCGGCACGGGCAACAACCTGGCCTCCGTCATCGTGGCCAGCTGCATCATCTGGTTCTACGCGTTCCTGGTCAGCCGCGGCGTGAAGGAGGCGGCGGGCGTCAATCTGATCATCACCATCAGCAAGTTCGTCCCCATCTTCGTCGCGCTCACCGCCATCATCTTCTTCCAGAAGTTCGACGTGAACATCTTCATGGAGAACATGGCGCACGGCTCGGTGGAGGGCATGTCGTTCTTCGAGCAGGTCAGCGGCACCATGATGGTCACCATCTGGGTGTTCCTCGGCATCGAGGGCGCCGTGGCGATTTCCGGCCGCGCCAAGAAGGACAGCGACGTGGGCAAGGCCACCGTCATCGCCTTCATCTGCGTGCTCACCATTTACCTGCTGGTCTCCACCTTGTCCATGGGTGTCATGCCGCTCTCCGAGCTCTCCGAGCTCTCCAACCCGGCGCTCGCCGGCGTCATGGAGCGCGCCGTGGGCCCGTGGGGTGCTACGCTCATCAACGGCGGCGTGGTGCTGTCCCTGATCGGCGCCATGCTCGGCTACACCGTGCTCTCCGCCGAGTGCCCCTACGAGGCGGCGGCCCAGGGCGGTTTCGTGAAGGCGTTCGCCCGCGTGAACAAGAAGGGCGCGCCCATCGTCACGCTGGTCATCACGAACCTGATCATCGAGATGTTCCTCGTCATCATGCTGTTCTCCGAGAGCACGTACCAGTTCTTCTACGCGCTGTCCGCTGGCATGATCTTGCTGCCGTACCTGCTCTCGGCTGCGTATTTCGCGAAAGTAGCCTTCACCGAGGCTGATTCCTTCAAGGGCAAGTTGGGCGTTCCCGTGCTCGTTTGGCGCGTGTTCGCCGTCCTCGGCGTCATCTACAGCGTGTTCCTTGCGTGGGCAAGCGGCGCCGTCGGCGTTACACTTATGTCTATCCTGTATGCTCCTGGCATCTTGGTGTATATCAAGGGCAAGAAGGAGCGTAACCAGCCGTTCTTGGAAAACACGCTCGATCGCGTGGTTGCCGCCGTCATCCTCATCGCGGCCATCGTATCGATCGGCCTGCTGGTCACGGGAACGGTTTCCATTTAACGCAATCCGCATGATATAGGTAGGAATCGGAAGAGGGACTGGACTGTGGAACTGCTTGAAGAGCGCATCAGGCGCGACGGTGTGGTGAAGTCGGAAGGCGTTCTGAAGGTGGACGGCTTTCTGAACCACCAGATGGACATCAACCTGTTCAACGAGATGGGCAAGGAGCTCAAGCGCCTGTTCGCCGACGCGCCCATCAACAAGATCCTCACCATCGAGGCGTCGGGCATCGGCATCGCCGCCGTGGTGGCGCAGCACTTCGACGTGCCGGTGGTGTTCGCGAAGAAGAGCCAGTCCATCAACCTTGACGGCGACGTGTACTCCACGAAGATCCAGTCGTTCACGCATCAGCGCATCTACGATGTCATCGTGTCGAAGAAGTTCCTGAACGCCGACGACCACGTGCTGCTCATCGACGACTTCCTGGCAAACGGCTGCGCCCTGAACGGCCTCATCGACTTGGTCGAGGAGGCGGGCGCCACGGTCGAGGGCATCGGCATCGCCGTGGAGAAGGGTTTCCAGCCCGGCGGCGACGATCTGCGCAGTCGTGGTTATCATCTGGAGTCGCTGGCCATCGTTCAATCCATGAACCCGGAAACCGGTGAGATCGAATTCCGCCGATGAACATGCATATGAAGCCCTTCGATCACGACGAGCTTCTCAAGCTAGACGGCGACGTCCCGTTCGTCCGCTCCGTGCCGTACGGCATCTAGCATATCTTGGCCATGTTCGTGGCCAACCTGGTGCTGCCCCGGGATATGGAGGTCAAGGTCGCGGCTTCCGATAGCTCGGCGGGCCATGCCGACGATGCGGATGCGAAGGGCGAGCAACCGGCCGCATACAACTGCCCGCTTCGCGCCGTTGCGATGGGCAGCGAGCCGTCGCGTGGCGCGGCCTCTTCCGACGCGGCACCGGCTTCTGCGCCGGCTTTGGTTAAGGCGTGGGGGCCTTTTCGAAAAGCCGCACGAGCGCGCCGAAAAGTAACGGTTCCGTAAAACGCAGCCTGACTTTTGGATATAGCGTAAAGGAACCCCGTGAATGCGGGTTCGCATGTCAAAATAGAAGAGCTACCTGATTAGCAAGCCTCCGGTGTGCCGGGGGCTCGGAGGCGGGCCGGGTGCCCGCCTCTTCGATATGCATCCGACATAAGGAGACCCGCTTTTATGCACATAGGCTTAAGCCTGATTCTTGTTGCCCTGTTCCTGGCCATGAACGCGTTTTTCGTTATCGCCGAATTTGCTTTGGTGCGCGTTCGAAAATCCCAGCTCGAACTGGCCGTCGAGCAAGGCAAGAAGGGTGCGAAAAGCGCCATGTACATTGCCGAGAACGTCAACCAGTACCTGTCCGCCTGTCAGCTGGGCATCACGTTGGCGTCGCTGGCTTTGGGCTGGTTGGGCGAGCCCGCGTTCTCCGCTCTTATCCGTCCGCTGTTCGAGATGCTGCACCTGCCCGAGGCCTTGATCAGCGTGGTGGCCGTGGCCATCGGCTACTTCGTCATGACCACGCTGCACGTGGTGGTGGGCGAGCTGATCCCCAAGTCGTTTGCCATCTTCGCCACCGAGCGCTATGCGCTGTTCACGGCTGGCCCGCTTATGGCGTTCTACAAGATCACCTACCCCATCATGATCCTGTTCAACGGCATCACCAACGGTGTGGTGCGCCTGACCGGCCATGACCCGGCCAACGAGCGCGAGGTGTACACGGGCGACGAGATCAAGCTGCTCATCGACGAGTCCACGGAAAGCGGTCTCATCGACCCCGAGCAGAACGAGTTCGTGGACAACATCTTCGACCTGGGCGACAAGGACGCCGAGGCCATCATGACCCCGCGAACAGATCTGGTGTGCATCGACCTTGAGGATTCGCTGGAAGAGAACATGGCGCTGGTCACGCGCTACAAGTACACGCGCTACCCCGTGTGCCGCGAGACCAAGGACCGCATCGTGGGCTTCGTGCACGTGAAGGACCTGTACCTGATGCAGAAGGGCTCCACCATCGATGACCTGCCCGTGCGCACCATCGAGGCCGTGCCCGAGAGCATCCCTGTGGCGAAGCTGCTGCAGGTGCTGCAGGAGGGCTCCACGAAGATCGCCGTGGTGGTTGACGAGCACGGCGGCACTGCCGGCATCGTCACCATGACCGACATCATGGAGCAGATCGTGGGTCACGTCGATGACGAGTACCGCCACGCCGACAGCGAGCTGGTGAAGAAGCTAACCGACGACACCATGATGATCGACGGCGGCATGGCCGTGGGCGACTTCGTGGAGCTCATCGGCTTCGTGCCCGAGGATGCCGAGGACTGCGAGACGATCGGCGGCCTGATCATGGACGTGCTCGACCGCATCCCCTCCGAGGGCGAGAGTCTGACGCTCGAGGGCAAGGAGGCCACGGCGAAGCTGACCGTGGTGCGCATGGATCGCCATCGCATCGACCGCGTGAAGCTGGTGCTCACCCCGAAGCCCAAGCAAGAGGAAGAAGAATAACAAGAAGGCCTCCCATTCGGGAGGCCTTCGTTTTGCCCTGCGTTAGCGAACTCGGGTGTGTGCATTCCGCTTTCACGCCGCTTCCCGGCGCAGACGCCGGGGCGTTTTCAGAGAGCGGGGGTTCGGGGCGAACCGACCTGGCAGCTGCACGTTCGCGGCTTCAACCGCGCGTTCGCCCTGCTACTCGACTTTTACGCCGGCGAAGCGCTCGGCGTTGTGCCATAGGATGTTCTCCAACTCGTCCTCGGTGAATCCGGCAGTGGTGAGGGTGCGGTACTCCTCGGCGGGGTCCCACATGGGGAAATCGCTGCCGAACATGATGCGGTCGGTGCCCCACATGCGCGTGAGCTCCACCGTGCGGCGCTGCCCCAGGAAGAACTGCGAGCTGGACTCGTCAAGGAACACGCGGTCGTTCATGGCCACCTCGTGCAGGATGTCGTAGCCCACCTCGTAGCGCGACCAGCAGCCGAAGTGCGCGGCGTCCACCACCAGGTCGGGGAACGTGCGCAGGATGTTCACCAGGCGGCGCGGATGCGAGAAGTCGTAGCGGTAGTCGCCCGTGTGGATGACCACGGGTAGCCCCAGCTGCTCGCAGATGGCGTACACCTCCATAAGGCGCGGGTCGTCCATGTCCACCTTCTGCGTGTCGGGGTGGAGCTTGACGCCGCGCAGGCCCAGCTCGACGGCGCGCTGCAGCTCGGCTGCGGGGTCCTCGAAATCCTGTTGCATGGCGGCGAAGCCGATGAACTCGGGGTGCGCCTGGCACTGCTTCGCGATGAAGTCGTTGATGGCGGTGACGGCGTGCGCGGTGGTCGCCACGGAGTGCACGATGAAATGCGTGATGGGCGCGCGGTCCTTCGCCGCAAGCAGGCCGTCGGCCGTGCCATCGCCGAACATGCCAATGTTGTAGAAGTCCCCGACGGCCTCCACGGCCTTCGGGGCGATTTTGTCGGGATAGATATGCGCATGCGCATCGATAACGGCCATAATGCAACTCCTCATTTGAAAACTTCCCCGATTGTACGGCAGCGCAAAGCCGCGTTCGCCGGACATTTCGGGAAATCTGCTGGCATCGTGATCGGGCTTTGGTTGCCGAAACGCGCGCAGGGGGCGCGGCTGGTGCCGCGCCCCCTGCGTTTGCGGGCTGTGATCCGCGCAAGGCCCGCTCGTATCCGGATGCAGCCTAGTTCAGGCCGTACTCCGCCAGAAGCGCCTGGCCGCCCATGGTAGTGGGGGCGGCGTCGCCGGCTTCGCTCAGGAAGCAGGACGGGCGAACGATGGCCATGCGCTTGCCGTTCTCGCTCTTCACGCGCACCACCTGCATCTTCGTGCGCTCGGCCAGCTCCAGCTCGGCCTTGCTGAAGTGCGACAGCACCAGCAGGTGCTTGGCCTTCGCCACGCCGCTCATGAAGTCGCGGCGCTCGGAGTCCATGACGCGGTTGCGCTCGCCGTCGGTGCTGATCACCTCGAAGGCGTTGCGCTGCGGGAAGAAGCCGTCGATGCAGCCGACCACGAACATGTTGTCGTACTCGGTGCCGCACAGGTTCTGCGGCAGGCAGATGTGCACGACGTGCGGGTCCTCGGTCCACACCGGGTCGGAGATGGCGGCCTGCTCGAGCTCGAGCAGGGTCTTCGCCGTCTCGTCGCCCACCATGTCGGCGGCGACGGCCTCGAACTCGCTGATGCCCTCGGCGCCGATGGCCTTCATGAGGCCGAACCCGCGGCGCGTGGCGTTCTTCTCAAGGAAGTCCTGGCCGGAGCGCCATTTCTCGGCCAGCGTGCGAGCGCGCAGGAACGGCTCCTTCGCGCCGAAGCCGGCGTTGCCCACCTGTTGGAGCGCCTGATACAGCGTGAGGCCCTCGGCCTCGGCGAAGTCCTGCAGGCCCATCCAGGCGTCGGAGTTCGTCAGCGCGTTGTCGAAGCCGCACCAGCTGCGCCATGCGATCATGTCGGTGGGGTCGGCTAGCAGCCCCAGCTTCGTGTACGCCACGAGCGCGCGGGAGCGCGTGGAGTCGCGCGGGTCGCCCGCAAGCGTGCCGGCGGCGCCGGCGGCCGACACGTTGAAGCCGCGGCGGCGCAGCATCTTCTCCACCATCACGGCCCAGCGGCGGTTGGGGACGACGACGCAGGTGAGGGCCTCGCGCGCATCCTCCTGGCCATCCATCAGCTTGCGCAGGTACTTCGTCAGGCCGTTGAGCTCGTCCTCGGGCGTGTTCCACTTGATGGACTGCACGCCCTGCGGCAGGCCCTCGGCTCCGGCGGCGCGCTCGATGGGCGTGGCGCTGCCGGCGATGTAGGCGCTATCCATGTCGCCTTCGGTGCACAGCGCGTCGGCGAGCGCGATGATCTGCGGGTTTCCGAACGCGCCCTGCAGATGGAACACCTTCACGTCGTGGCGCACGGCCTCGAACTTCAGGAATCCCTCGATGTAGGGGTGGTTGCCGCGCTTGGACATCATCTGGTTGGGGTTGCCCGTCACCATGATCTGCTTGTCGGCCAGCAGGCACAGCACCGTCTGCTCGGCGTGGGAGAAGTTCTGGAAGTCGTCGGCCAGCACGTAGGCGAAGCTGCCGCGCGCGCCCTCGCCGGCGTCGCTTTTCAGGAAGTCGGCGGCCAGCATGGGCGCCTCGCCGGCCAGCATGGCGCCGCGCAGCTTCAGGATGCGCGTGGCGTAGGCCAGCAGGTTGTCCGCCGCGGTGCCGGCATTCCGCTCCTCGCGCGGCTCGTAGCCGGCCATCTTGCGGTCCAGGAAGCCCAGCATGCTGCGCAGCTTGCGCGGATGCTCGCCGATGGTCTTCAGATCCTCCAGGAAGAAGTTGTACTCGGCGCTGTTGAGGATGCGCGGCACGCGGCCGGTGGGCTCGCGGGCGGTGGGCTGGTCGAGCACCGACACGGCGGCGTCGAGCGCGGTGCGCACGCGCACCGACAGGGCGGCGCCGATGAGGTTTGCGGGAAGGGCGCGGCGAAGGCGCTTGCGGAAGGCCTGCGCGGCGAAGGCGTTGGTGACCGCTACCAAGATGGATGCGGGAGCTTCCCCGTTCTGGATAAGGTGCGCGCAGCGCGCCACGAGCGCCTGCGTCTTGCCGCTGCGCTCGGCGCCCTCGACCTTGGCGAGGCGCCCATCGAATGCGGCGATGGTATCTATCATGTGAACTCCCTTCGGTAGCGGCTATCTGGGGCCCCGTCGCGCGCGCACGGCACGCGGCGGGGCGGTTTTCAAAAGGTGGCGAAGGCGTTGCCGCGCAGGCGGCGCCTTCCGGCGGGCGCGGTAGTTCGTGGGCGGGGCGCGCTCGCGGCCCCCGCAAAAGGCATTTAGGCCTCGAACACCTTGCTCGTGCCGTCAGTATACTCCACGGTCCACGTGCGGTACGTCGGCGCGAACGTAGGCTCATCAAGTTCGAACACAAGCTCCGGCGGCTCCATGCCGCCGCCATCGACGGCGCCCTCGCCGTCAGCGGACCGCGCGTCGGCCTCCACCAGCTCGGGCGACTCCAGGAACGCCTCGGCCGCGGCCTCCTCAGCGGCGGCGCGCTCGGCTTCGGCAGCTGCCTCGGCTTCGGCGGCGGCAGCCTCCTCGGCGGCCTTGCGCTCCGCGAACGCGGCTGCGCCGGCTTCCACCTGCGCGGCCCAATCGTCGGCGGAGGGCATGCTCACGCGCGCGATAGAGCCGGCGTCGCCCAGCTTGCCCTCATTGTAGGCGTCGCGCACGAGCGAGAGCATGTCGGCGGCGTCCTCGGCGATGCCGCTCACGTCGTTCATGTGCAGGCGCACGGGCAGCGTGCCGTTCTGCAGGTCCACTTCGAGCCACGTGAACGCAAGCTCGCTTCCGTCTTCCATCTCTTTCTGGCGCTTGTTATAGATGAGCGCCTGGTTGCCCAGCTTGCGGAACTGGTTGCGGAACCAATCGCGCATCACGTCGTTCCACAGCTCGTCGGAGCCTTCCTCGCCGGCTGCCAGGTACTGGCGTGTGCCCAGCTTCACCAGCATGCGCATGGTGTTCTCCGCCGGAGCGTCCTCGCCTGCGGTGGCGTGCGTGCGCACCAGCGTCGAGCCCACGTAGGCGTAGCTGCGGCCGATCTCCAGGCGCAGATTTTCGGAATCCACGCGCTCGTCCAGGTCCAGTATCAGCGTCATCGAAGGCCTTGGTTGTGCCATGTCCTATACCCCTAACTCTTCGTTCGGCGAACGCCCCGCGGGCTGCCCGAATCGGGCCCGCCCCAGGTCATCCGCCTGCGTCCTCTTCGCTAACCAAAGTATAAATGCCCAGTTCAGAGCAAAATCATCCCGCAAGGATGATATGCGCGCGCTCATACAATCCCACCCTTATGATTCCCGTCCGGCGCACCACCGTACCATCGGGTCATCGCATTGGGAACGTTGCGCCGTAGCCGCATCCGGCTCGGCCGCCACCTCCTCCCTCCCTTCCCCCTTGCAGGCGGAGGCAGGGTGTCGGCACGGCGCCGCGTTCCCAATGCGGGAGACGAAGGAGAAACGAATCAGAAAAGGAGAGGAGGGGCATATGGCGAAACTATCTTTGACTCGCCGCAGCTTCCTGAAGGCGTCCGCTATGGCGGGTGCCGCCGCGACCGTAGGGTTCGCGGCTGCGCCGTCCGCGGCTCTGGCCGAGGGCGCCGACCCGACGGCCGGCGAAGTGAAGCGCATCCGCTCGTGCTGCCGCGCGTGCGGCAAGGTTGAGTGCGGCACGTGGGTCACCGTTCAGGACAACAAGGTGATCAAGGTCGAGGGCGATGAGTCCAACGCTCACAGCCGCGGCCACTGCTGCGCGAAGTCTCAGTCGTCGATGCTCGCACTGTACCACCCCGATCGTCTGCGCTACTGCCTGAAGCGCACGAACCCCAAGGGCGAGGACGATCCCGGTTGGGTCCGCATTTCCCTGGCCGATGCGTTCGATGAGGCCGGCGCCAAGTTCAACGAGATCGTGGAGAAATACGGCGGAGAGGCCAACTTCGCCATGGGCGGTACGTCCCGCGTGTGGGCGCAGCCCCCGTACGGCACGCTGAAGTCCATCTTCCCGACCCCGAACGCCCACCTGGCGTACGAGATCTGCAAGGGCCCGCGCCACTTCGCCGGCATCCTGACCGACGAGATCGGCTCGCCCTGGATGGAAGTCGAGCAGGGTCCGTTGGTGTACGTGCAGTGGGGCACCGCTGCCGAGTACTCCAATTACGACTCCACGAACCGTACAGTCGTGGACTGCTCGCAGCGCGCTTATAAGCATATATTGGTAGACCCGCGCATGACGCCGCTGGGAAAGGAAGCCGACCTGTGGCTGCCGCTGCGCGTCGGCACCGACCTGTGCCTTTCCCTGACCTGGCTCAAGTGGATCCTGGACAACGAGGCCTACGACGACCTGTTCGTCCGCCGTTGGACCAACGCCCCGTTCCTGTGGAACCCCGAGAAGGACGGCCGCACGAAGAAGGGCTGGTTCCAGGAGATGAACGGCGGCGTGGATATGGAATCCCGTATCCTGACCGAGGCCGACGTCGACCGCGAGTGGATCAGCCAGTGGTGGGAGCCGGCGGACGAGAAGTACAGCTATCGCCGCTTCATCTGCTGGGACGAGAACAACGACAAGCCCACCTACTGGGATGCCGAGGCGTGCCAGTGGGAAGGCGAGAAGCATAAGATCCCGACGACCGGCACCTGGATCGAGCATCCGTACAAGCCGATCATCGCCGACGCATGGCTGCCCGACCCGTCTCACTTCGCCGACCCGGCCGACCCGTCCTACGACGCGTACTGGAACGAGGGCAACGAGGGCGGCAAGAAGTCCAATCCCATGGGCCTGCCGAAGAACCCCGCGCTGTTCCCCGGCGGTGTCGACATCAAGTTGAAGAACGGCACCACCATCAAGGCCGGCACCGTTTGGGAGGCCTTCTCCGACAGCCTGTCCGAGTACACGCCCGAGTACTGCGAGAGCGTGACCGAGGTCCCCGCCGAGAAGATCGTCGAGGCCGTGAAGATCTACACCACGCGCCTGAACCCCCTGCACGGCAACGGTGGCATCCACTACCAGCTGGCTCCCGACCAGACGGGCCACGCGGTGCAGAACTCCCGCGCCCTGCAGCTGATCGCCTGCATCACCGGCAACTCCGACGATCCCGCCGGCAATCGCGGCTCCTCCAAGGCCGAGGTCGACGGCTGCTGCGGCCGCGCGAACATGAAGGTCACCGACCATGCTCCTCAGGACTGGGGCATCCGCGAGGGCGTGGGCACCATGGAGCTGGGCAACACCCCGCGCGACCTGTCCATCGAGGACCAGGTGCCGCTGATCCAGGACTTCGTGCAGCACCTCATCGACGTGAAGTCCCCGTTGGCCGAGCGCTATGGCAACCACGTGCCTTCCGCCGAGGAGGCTCGCTGGATCGCCGAGCGCAAGGGCGGCGCCTATAAGAGCTCCCGTACATGGCCGGGCCTGAAGACTAGCTTCGACAGCAACGCCAAGCAGATCTCCGCAGAGCGCTTCCCGCTGCTTCGCTACTGGAACCGCTGGGCCGATTCCGCGACCATCTGGGACTCCATCAACGGCATCGACACCCCGTATCAGATCCACGGCGGCGTGTGCATGTCCGGCGACTTCATGAACGAGTCCAACCTGCTTGAGGCCTGGGAGGCCCTGACCCGCCTGGACTTCTGGCTGGACTTCAACCTGTGGAGCTGCCCGAACAACGGCTGCGCCGACATCGTCATCCCCGTCCTGCACTGGCTCGAGGTCAACACCGGCCGCGTGTCCCAGGGCGCCGGCGGCATCTTCGGCGCAGGTCAGCGCGCCGTCGAGCCGATGGGCGACTGCATCTACGACCCGGTCGCCGTCATCTGCCTGTACCTGGGCATGGCGAAGGCGGTCTCGGGCAAGGAGCATCCGACCCGTGCCGACATCCCTGCCGACCGCAGCGCCGTGATCTGGAACGACCGCGACCTGAACTACGACGGCTGGAACAACCTGGACTACAACGAGTTCGTGCAGATGGGCGGCAGCATCACCTACGAGCAGCAGGAGTACCGCGTGCTCAAGGACGCTACCGACTGGTGGCGCATCGAGGAGTTCAAGGACAAGGAGAGCAAGCCCGAGCAGGTCATCCCGGCGTTCCCGAGCTACGCCGACGCCGAGAAGCCCGCGCAGGCCATCAACGACGTGGCGGGCCCGGACTTCCCCGAGTACGCCGCGAAGTTCCAGGAAGAGGGCTGGTTCGACTGCCGCAAGTGGCATCCCGAGCGTTGGGGCACGTATCGTCGCTGGGAGATGGGTTACCGTCGCCAGCAGGGCGGCTACAACCTGTATTCCGCCGTCGACGAGAAGTGCGGCTTCATGACCCCGACCGCCAAGGTCGAGGTGTGGTCCACCATCGCCGAGACCTACATCCCGGACACCACCAAGACGTTCGCGGAGAGCTGCAGCCCGGACCGTGCCGCCTATGACGGGAAGATTCCCGACATCGACAAGTTCCCGCACTGGTTCGAGCCGAAGAACTCCAAGGTCGAGGCCCCGCGCTACTACCACAAGGACCAGGCGGACCAGATCGCCACGACGGACTCCTACATCAACGACAACTACAAGGGCGATCATCTGATGGAGGAGTATAAGGAGAACCTGCAGAAGTACGGCGACGACCATGCGTTCATCATGACCACCGGTTCCCGTCAGCCCGTGTACTTCCACTCCGAGCACCGTCAGCTGCCCTGGTGCCGCGAGCTGTGGCCGTCCCCGCGCGTCGAGATCAACCCGAAGGATGCCGCGCGCATGGGCATCGAGCAGGGCGACTGGGTGTGGATCCGCACCCCGTGGGGCGCGGTTCGCGAGGTCGCCGACCTGTACTACGGCATCAAGGAGGGCACCATCAACGCCAACCATGCCTGGTGGTACCCCGAGATGGATACCGCAAGCCACGGCTTCGAGCTGGTCGGCATCAACTGCTGCATGGACAAGTACGCCCAGTGCTGGGTGTGCGGCGCCTCGCAGCTGCGCGGCATCCCGGCGCTCATCTACAAGGCCACGGCGGAGAACTCCCCGTTCAAGAACCCGGTGCCGTGCGATCCGCAGGGCAACCCCGCCATCACGAACGCCAACGACCCGCGTCTGAGGGAATGGCTGTCCAACGACCCGCGCCTTGCCGACGCCAAGGTGGAGCTGACCTTCGCCAACATGGACGCGAAGGGCTGCCAGCCGTCCATCCAATCCCCGGAGGCCCTGGCCACCGGCAAGCTGTCCAAGGGCGAGCGCGGAAGCGATGCCCTCGGCCAGTACAGCAATAAAGGCCAGCTGAGCGACAAGCTCGGCTCTTACAAATAAGGAAAGGAGGTAACAACCCATGGCAAATTACGCGATCATCACCGACCTGAACCGTTGCACCGGCTGCTTGGCCTGCACGGTCGCCTGCAAGGCGATCAACGGCGTCGACGTCGGCAACTTCTGGATCAAGACGCTGCGCATCGGTCCGCACCCCATCGAGGGCGGCTCGGGCGATTTCCCGGACGTGGAGATGTACTTCCTTCCGGTCCAGTGCCAGCACTGCAAGAACCCCGAGTGCGTGCGCGTGTGCCCGACCGGCGCGTCCCACATCCGCGAGGACGGCACCGTGCAGATCGACAAGTCCAAGTGCATCGGCTGCCGCTTCTGTGCCCTGGCCTGCCCTTATGGCGTGCGTTACCTCAATGAGGAGGAGCGCGTCGTCGAGAAGTGCACCATGTGCGAGCAGCGCATCAGCCAAGGCGAGCTGCCGCAGTGCGTGGCCCAGTGCGGCGCCCGCGCCCGCTTCTTCGGCGACCTTGACAAAGGCGTCGACAACTTCGAGGGCCCGGCGCATCCGGACAGCCCCGGCTGCCAGTACGACGAGATGACCAAGACCCGCGTCAAGCTCAAGGACTACGTCGAGGCGTACAAGGAAAGCGATATCCATCATCTCAAGGACGCAGGCAACAAGCCCAAGCTGATGTACCTGCTCCGCGAGGGCCGAAAGTGGAGGGAGTAGACTCATGAATCCGGAATGGCCTCTAATCCTCTTCACCTTCTTCCTGTGCCTGTCCGGCGGCATCTTGGGCGCACAGGGCCTGCTCACCGTGCTCGGCAAGGGCAAGAAGATGCAGAACGTGGCGCTCATCGCCGCGCTGGCGACGCTTGTGATCGGCGGCATCTGCGTGTTCATGCACCTGCAGCATTGGGAGCGCATCTTCAACGCGTTCGGTGCGCTGCTCGCCGGTAACGGCTACGGCGTGTCCGGCATCACCCTCGAGCTGTGGGGTTGCGTCGTGGAGTTCATCGCGATCGCGCTGTTCTTCCTGTTCGCCCGCCGCGCCGAGGACGGCGTCGCCCCGAAGTGGGCCGGCATCCTGGCCATCATCGTGGGCCTGGCGCTTCCCATGGTCACCGGCGACTCCTATCTGATGTCGTCGCTGCCCACGTGGGATACCCCGCTTCTGATCGTGTACTACCTGACGAACACGGTCTTCATGGGCGGCCTGGCCGCGCTTGTGATCGCCGGTCTCACCGGCGACGTTGAAGCCCGCGACCTCATGGTCAAGACCGCCCTGGTCGGCGCCGTGGCCCAGCTGGTCATCGTGCTGGTGTACGCGATCATGATCAACGGCTCCGCCGCCACGTACTCCGCCGACATCGCGTTCTACTTCGACCCGACGCTGCCCGACGTGCCTATGGTCGACCGCGCCGCCGTCGTCGGTAGCCTGCTCGCCGGCTCCAACGCCGTGATGTTCTGGCTGGGCGCCATCATCGTCGGCATCATCGCTCCGGCCGCCATCCTGTGGCTCGGCAAGGGCAAGGATGGCCAGCAGCTGGCCATCTACGCCGGCGGTGCAGGCGTGTGCTGCATCATCGGCGGCATCATCTGGCGCGTGCTCCTGTACTCGGCAGCGATGCATATCTTCGCCCTGTTCTAGGGAGCGAAGGGCGCAAGGCCGGTTCTGGTCGGCCGGCCTTGCGGGCGAGTCGGCGGCGAAACGCCTGCTCGCAAGCTGAAAAGGCGTGTTGGAGGGGGCTTACCTGAACGCCCCGCTTTCGGCAACGGAAGCCCCCTCATATACGCGTTTTCTAACAGCCCCGACCGGGGCTTTCGCGCATAGGATGAGGAATCGGAAAAGACAAGGAGAGGGGTCTTCATGAGCGAGGAGAAGAAGGAGGGCGCGCAGGCCGCCGCCCCGCAGGACGTCGGCGCAGCTGCCGATGCGGCGCCCGCGCAGCCCGCTGCGAAGAAGGCGAAGGAGCCGATGAGCGTCTCGCGCCGCTCGCTGCTCATCGGCGTGGGCAGCACGGCAGCGCTGCTGGGATTGGGCGCCCTGCGCTATGCCGGGCACGTGCCGTTGAACCGCCCGCCGGGAGGCCAGGACGAGGCGCACCTGGTCAGCGCCTGCATCCGTTGCGAGAAATGCTACGAGGCGTGCCCACGCCACGTCATCAAGCCGGCCAAGATCGAGGACGGCCTCCTGGGGATGCGCAGCCCCCAACTTGACTTCAGCGCCGATTACTGCGACTTCTGCGCCGAGGAGAACGGCGGCGTGCCGCTGTGCGTGGCATCGTGTCCCACCGAGGCGCTGCAGCTTCCCGCCGGCGCAGATGCGCGCAGCATCATCATCGGTCTGGCCGAGATCGACCGCAAGACGTGCCTGGCGTTCCGCGACACGGGCTGCCATTTCTGCTTCGACGCTTGCCGCGATGCCGGTTACGACGCCATCCAGCTCGATGGCAACGGCTACAGCCCGCGCCCGTACGTGATCGAGGACAAGTGCGTCGGCTGCGGCGCTTGTGAGAGCGTGTGCGTGTCGTTGCAGCAGGGCTCCATCGTCGCGGGAGCCACCGAGCGCGCTATCGTCGTCCGTCCCGCGTCCTCGTTGTAAGGGGGGTTGTCATGAAATTGAGCAAGATCCGCACCATCGTGGCGGCCGCCGTGTTCTGCGTTCTGGCCGTGGGCCTGATCGCGGGCATCAACATGGGCACGCTGTCCGGCTTCGGATTCGATTCTTTCAGCGCGCTGTGCCCGCTCGGCGCCATCACCACCATGTTGGCTACCAAGACCTTGGTTCCGCGCGCCGTGTTCAGCATCATCATCATGGCGCTGCTGGTGTTCCTGTTCGGCCGCGCGTTCTGCGGCTGGATCTGCCCTGTGCCCGTGCTGGGAAAGCTGCGCGCGTTCTTCCGTTCGCCGAAGAAGCGCCGCGAGCTGGAGCAGGCGAAGCACGACGAGGCGCTCGATATCGCCAAGTTCGAGCTGGGCTGCGGCGGGAAGGGCGGCTGCGAGAGCTGCAGCGCCTGCAAGCAGCAGCGCACTAAGCTGGATTCGCGCCATTATGTGCTGGGCGGCGCGCTGCTGTCCACGGCCATCTTCGGTTTCCCGGTGTTCTGTCTGGTTTGCCCCATCGGTTTGACCTTCGCCACCGTGCTGGTGTTCTGGCGCCTGTTCGCCAACGCGGACATGACCGTGGCCGTGGTCCTCATCCCGTTGATGCTGATCATCGAGCTGGTGTTCCTGCGCAAATGGTGCACGCGCTTCTGCCCCATGGCCGGCCTCATGAACCTGATGGGCCGTTTCAGCCGTACGTTCAAGCCCGTTATCGACGACGCGAAGTGCCTGGAGACGTCGAAGGTCACGGCATGCAGCCGCTGCGCGATGGTGTGCGAGGCCGACATCAACCTGCGCCATCCCGACTACGGCGAGCGTACGCTGGCGGACTGCACGCGCTGCAACGCCTGCGTGGACGCCTGCCCGGCAAACGCCATCACCATGCCGGTGGTCGCGAAGCGCGGGCAGGATGTGAAGCTGGCCCCTAACGAGAGATAACCGATTCGAGAGGCAAGCGCCCCTTGTGCATCCTCTTCGCGCCAAGGGGCGCTCTGCCGATTGCCGTGTGTTGGCGATCCCCCTCCCTCCAATATGCGGCGATATCCGCCCCGGGCCTCATCGGCCCGGGGCGGTTCTTGTAGGCCGCGTTTCGGGTCCCCTTTCCCGGTACGCGGTTTCCGCCCCGGGCTTTCCCCCATCGGCCTGGGGGTTGTTTTGTCTGGGTGGGTGTCGGGGTTCCCTTGCTCCGACGCGCGCCGTCCGCCCCGGGCCTTCGCTGACGCCGGCGGTTTTCTTTGTGGGAAAGTCCGCAGCGAAGCGGGGATGTGGCTAGAATACGTTGCGTACCACGGGTAAGCGTGCCCAAGCCGTGCATTCGCGCTTCCGCGCCGCACGCGCCAGTTTTCCGGGGTTCCAGAAACACAATCGATATGCAGGGGTTTGCCCGACGCGGGCCTTTGGGTTTTGCGCGCGCGTGCTCCGGGCGGGGTTTCGCTTGCCGCTTGCGTTTTCGCGGCGGGATGACTGTACGGTCGAAGCGCGGTCCGCGCGCTTTCCCGGTGCATCGGCGCGGTCGGCTTCCAGCCAGCTTCCCATGCAAGCGGGCAGCGCTGGCACCGCCTTTCGCCATTGCGTTCGATTGTCCGGTCGATGCGCGTGAAAGGATGCGGAATGCAAGGGAAATCGCTGGTCATGTTGCTGGTCGTTCTATACGCCAGCGCGTTTTTGGCGGGGTTCAACGAGAACCTGGTGAACATGGCGCTCATGTCCATCATGGGCGAGTATGGCGTCGATTCGGTTGCGGCGCAATGGCTGGTCACGGGCTATATGATCGTGGCGACCATCGTGGTCATGTGCATGGCGTTCATGTACCGCCGCTTCAAGCTGCGCCCTCTGTACTTCGCCGCCGCGGCGTTCACGCTGATCGGCTCGGTCATGGGGTTGTTCGCTACAAGCTTCGAGCCGCTCATGGCGGCGCGCTTGGTGCAGGCGGCGGGCTCGGGCATCTTCATCCCGCTCATGATGAACACGGCGCTGGTGGTTGCGCCGAAGCGCAAGCTGGGAACGTTCCTTGCCATCGGCGGCTGCGTGATCACCTTCGGCCCCGCCTTGGCCCCGACGGTGTGCGGCGCGCTGGTCACCTCGTTCGGCTGGCATAGCGTCTTCGCGGTGCCCCTTGTCGCCATGGCGGTGCTTACCTTGATGGCGTTGTTCGCGGTCAAGAATATGGGCTTCTCCCCTGCTCACCTGGATATCCCGTCGACGGTGTTCTCGGCGGCGTTCCTCTGCGCGCTGAGCCTGGGGCTCGTCGAGCTGACCATCGATGTTCCGCTTGCAGTCGGGTCGCTTGCGGCGGCGGCGGTCACGGCGGCGCTGTTCGTGCTGCGCCAGCTGCGCTGCGAGCATCCGCTCATCGACCTAACGCCTATGAAAAGCCGCGCGTTCTGGCCGTCGGTGGTGCTGACCACCATCGCCATGATGGGCAGCTTCAGCATGAGCGTGCTGCTGCCGCTGTACCTGGAGGGCGGCACGGGCCTGACTGCGTTCGCGGCCGGCCTGCTGATGCTGGTCCCGGTGCTGGCGAACGCGGGCACTACGCTTCTGGGCGGCCGCATCATGGATGCCCGCGGCGAGTGGCCGCTGCTCCCGGCGGGTTTCGCAGCGATCGCCGCGGGCTTCGCCCTGATGGCGGCGCTGGCGCCTACGTTGTCGCTGCCGGCTGCGTTCGTTGCGGCGTTGCTGATCATGGGAGGCACCGGCTTCATCTTCTCGCCCTCACAGACGGCGGGCCTGCGTACCCTGCCTCAGGAAATGAACCCGTTCGGGGTCGCCATCTCCACCACGTTCGTGCAGATCGCGGCCTGTATCGGCCCTTCGCTGTACGCGGGCATCATGTCCACTGCCCAGGCGGGAGCCCTGGCGGCCGGTGCGGACGCGGCGCTTGCGACCGCGCAAGGCTTCTCGATCGCCATGGTGGTGGCCGCGTGCATCGCCGCGGCAGGTTGTGCACTCGCGCTGGTTTATTCGCGTGCCGCGGTGAAACGCGATGCGAAACGCGCACGAAGCATGTAAAATAGACGTAAGCGAATCTGCGGCGTGCCTTCACGGGCGCGCCGCTTTAGCGTTAACACACGAAGAGAAACGAGCGCAACCCATGGCTATCACCGGCAAGCAGGTCCGTCAGCTGCGCAGCATGGCGAACAACTTGAAGCCCACCGTCATCGTCGGCAAGGAAGGCGTCACCGCCAACATCCTCAAGCAGGTCAACGAGGGCCTTGAGGCCCACGAGCTCATCAAGGTCAGCGTGCTGTGCGAAACGGGCAGCCAGGCCGCCGAGGCCGGTCGCGAGATCGCCGATCGGGCCGAGGCCGAGCTGGTGCAGGTCATCGGCAAGCGCGTGGTGCTCTACCGCGAGACCACCCGCGACGACATCGAGAAGATCCAGCTGGTCAAGTAGGTAAGCAAGCAAGCAAGCTTTCTAGCAACGTCGCGCGGCTTTCGGCCGCGTAAAGCAGATCGGGCCCCGGCAAACGCCGGGGTCCGATCTGCGTTTGAGGGCGGAGGTGCGGCGCCGCCGCGTCGCGCAGGCCGGGCTCGTCGTGTCAGTCGGAATTGGTGCGACGCGGCTGCGCCGACCGCAATCCGTCACGCCCCCGCTACGGCGTATCGGCCGCGCTCCGGCGTTGTGCCCCCGCTCTGGGAGCGCGCGATGCGAAAAACCGTCGGTTTTGGTCGCTGGCGGTCAAAACGGACGGTTTTTCGCGGTCTCGTAAGTGAGAAATGGACGATTTTGCCGGTTGTTCGCGTATGGGCTTTCCGGTAGCGCAAATAATCGCGTGTTTTGGCCTTGAGGCTGCGAAGAATCGTCAATTTTGACCACGGCTGGACAAGATTGACGATTCTTCGCAGCGGGAACTCGCTGCCCGGCTCGGCTACTGATCTGGGAATTTGGTACTCGGTTTGGATAATGCCACGGGAACTTGGTACTCGGCTTGGCTAGCATTCCGAAGTCCGATGGTCGGCTCGATTAACGCTCCGGAGCCCGGTTTTCGTCCTGGCGTGCGCTGGGGGGGTGGTGCCACGGTGGTGTCCTCCGATCGGTAGGCGGATCGGAAGCCCCTCCCTTCGACACCTACATTACCCGGCCGTGGCCCCGGGCCCGGCAGTTTCCTATCAGTCGTTCGGAGCGGCGAGCGTCCTCGGTGGCAGCACCCCTTCCCGGGGCCCTCGAGGGGCAGGGGCACATGGATATCCGGGGACGCCCGATCGGCGGCTCTTTGGGGCTTGGCCAAACTGTAGGCCATGCGCCGAATGCTCGCCACCGAAGTTCATCGGCGGCTTATCTCGGACTGCAATGAGCGTGACCCTCGCTCTGGTGCCGTGCCCCCGTTACGGCGTTTCGGCATCGCTCTGGTGCCGCGCCTTCCGGTTCTGGGCGGTTATCCCGCCGCGACGCCGCGGTTCGCGCCGCCCTGTGCTGGCGCAGACTGCGGCGACCCTCCAGGTATCGACCCCCCGGGTTCTGGGCGGTTTTGCAGGAAAACGGGCTCGAATTTGACGCCCTTCCGGGGTTCTGGGCGGTTATTTCGGTTCCTCGCCGCGATTCGCGTCGATGTCTACGGTATAACCCCAGGTCAGAAGCATTCACATCGTCGGTGCCCTGTTCCGCAGCCTGCGAAACCGCCCAGAACTTAGCTCGGGCGTTATGTCGGACCTCGGACCGCGCTAAAAACGGCGTGATGGGCCTACGAAACCGCCCAGAACTTTGCTCGTGCGTTCGGCCGCCGAGCGCTGGATGAACATCGTGTAGCCCGCGAAACCACCCAGAACTCTGCTCGGGCGTTACCAGAGCACGTGTAAGGGATGCCGACGATAGCCTACGACACCGCCTAGAACCCCGCTCTTGCGTTAGCTGCGAGATTCTTTAGCGTGTCCTGCCGGATATGCACACATCGTCGAGATGTGCCGTCTACTTCAGGCACCTGCACAGCCATTGGTTGCCGGTGTTGGCGGCGTGGGGGCAGCCGATGCAGGTGGGCGCATCGCAGAGCTGCGCGCTCTCGGGCGCGCCGCAGAAATCCCGCAGGTCAAGCGCGGGGTTGGCGATTTCGGGCTGCGCCCCGACGGTGATGCCTTCCGCCGCATCCGCTTCCGCCACGTTCGCGTCCCCCACATCGCGAACGCACCTCCGTCCCCCGTTCGCGCTCGCCGAGCTCGCTTCCGCCGAGTCTGCCAGCTGCATCGCGTGCACTACCATGCTGGCGAACTGGCGCATGCCCAGATTCGTGGGGTGCGTGCCCTCAAGCGAGTCATAGTCGCGACCGAACGCTCGCACGTCGGCGACGCGGCAGCCTTCGGCCGCAGCAGCCTCGCGGATGGCGGCGTTGTATTCGTCCAGATGACGACCGCGCAGACGGTAGCAGAACTCGGGATGGTCAATGCCATGCGTGCGACCGGGCAGCAGCGTGATGCAATACACCGCGGCATTAGGGGCGGCCGCGCGGATGTTGCGCAACATGGTTCGGTATGCCGCGCCGAAATGTTCCACGGCGTCGGCGGGCGCGGCGCCGGCTATCTGCTCGGGAACGCTTTCCGGATCGATGCAGCGCGGCATGGCGTGGCTGCGGCCGGCGGCCTGCGCCTCGGCGCCACCCCAGCCGTAGTCGTTGATGCCGATGAACACGAGCACCGCATCCGGTGCCTGGCCGTCGGGTCCCAGCAGGGCGGCTGCGCGTTCGGGGCTGCTGGCGGCGGGGAAGCCCGCGCCCTCGACCATGCTGCCTGACCAGGCGCTATCGGCAAGCACGGTTCCGCCGAGCCCACGCACCGCGTGCGACCACCACGTGTCCTCGGGGCGCAGCACTCCGGATCGCTCCAAGCGCTCGTCGTTGTAGAACAGCGTGTAGCCATCGGGCACGCACCCCTCGAAGGTGCTGATGGAATCGCCCATGATGGAGAACGTTTTCGCGGGCATGCCCGACCGCCTTCCTTACGTCATTCGTAATCGCGTCCCGGCGTCGCGCGTCAGGCTGCTTTCGTCCAGTAGCACATGGTAGCAAAACCTCGCGCAGGCTCTGTTAACAGTCTATGTAAGGTCGAATCCCGGGCGGACCTTCCCGGCTCATCCAGTCCTTCGCCCGCGCCGCCTTCGCCATCAGGATAACCCCAGGTGAACCGCATAAAAACTTGTGTGCAACCAGTGAATGTCGCAGTCTGTTCTCTTGACGTTGTACGTAAAACGTTGTACAATAATACGAACCACGCACTCACACAAGTTGCGCCGGCGGAGCCCGGAGCAACGCTGGTAATCGCTGCGGGGAGCAAAGGCCGGTCAAGCGGCCGTCCGCCCGTTTCCCCGTGCAGCGAAGCGGGACGATCGGAGGTTGCAATGGGCGAGGCAATGGTCACCGGCCGCATGGCGCCCGGCAAGAAGCGCCGCGGCGGTCTTGTGCTGCAGCGGGAAGGCCTCACGGCCTCCCAGGCCATCAACCGCATGTACGACAAGCTCATCGAGAACGGCGACGCGTCGTTTCTCACGGGCATCGTGGCGGCGGAGGACGAAGCGGCCTGGGATAACGCCGTGGAGTTCGTCGATTCCCTCTCCGAACCCGTATCCGGCGGCACATCCGATGTCGCCGATGAAGCGCCCTCGGCGCTGGTCGACAGCGCTTTCGAGCACGGCGACCTGCCGCCCGACGGCCCGGACCTTGCGGCCATCGCCCGCGCCGCGCGATTCTCCTCGCGGGGGGTGATCTAGCATGCCTCAGGCCCGTGTCCTGCTTGGTACCGAAGTCGTCATGGACTTCATGAACGAGCGCCAACCGTTCTACCATCAAACGCGCATGCTCATGGTGGCCGGCCGCGTGGGCGAGTTCGACCTGTGGGTCACCGCCCCGCAGGTGGTCGACCTCGTCTACCTGCTCTCCGAGGGCGGCAAGCCCGAGCTGCTGCCGCGCGCCATGGAGCGCATCCGCGGCCTGCGCACCTTCGTGCAGGTGGCGGATTTCACCGCGGCCAACGTCGACCGCATGCTGGCCTCGTCGGGGCAAAACCCAGAAGGCCAGCTCATGGTCAACGCCGCCATCGACCTGCGGGCGGACTTCCTGCTCACGCACGAACCGGACGGCCTAGGAAACGGCCTGGTCAAGGTCACGAACGTGTCGGGCATGTTCGAATGGCTGTGCGAGAACCGCGATCTGGACTACACGCAAATCGAGATTTAGCGAAGCCTTCCCGCTGTCACCTTCCTGTCACTTGACACTCCCAAGTGCCAGACTACAATCGAAATTAGCACTCAAGCTGTGAGACTGCTAACGCGCCCCGCATCTGCGGGGCGTTTCATTCGCCGGGGCATGCACGGCCTGGCGCCCCGTCTGCGGGCGGGCGCCGCAAGCCTGCGTTTCACCAGGTGGACGAAACGTCCCCGCACCGCGCGGCCGGTCCCTCAGCATCGAAGCACGAACGGAAAGGAAGCGCCGCACATGCGCAAGTTCAAGACAGAGAGCAAGAAGCTGCTCGACCTGATGATCAACTCCATCTACACCAATCGCGAGATCTTCCTGCGCGAGCTCATCTCCAACGCATCGGACGCCGTCGACAAGCTGTACTTCAAAAGCCTCACCGACTCCAGCATCCAGCTGACGAAGGACCAGCTCGGCATCGACGTCGCCTTCGACAAGGACGCCCGCACCATCACCGTGTCCGACAACGGCATCGGCATGACGCAGGAGGACCTGGACCGCAACCTGGGCACCATCGCCCATTCCGATTCCATGGCCTTCAAGCAGGAGAACGCCGAGCAGCAAGGCGATGACGTCGATATCATCGGCCAGTTCGGCGTGGGCTTCTACAGCGCGTTCATGGTGGCGAAGTCCGTGCGCGTGGTGTCGAAGGCCTACGGCAGCGCCCAGGCTTGGGCCTGGGAATCCGACGGCGTCGAGGGCTACACCATCGAGGAGGCCCAGCGCGAGGGCAACGGCACCGACATCATCCTGACCCTCAAGGACAACACCGATGAGGAGAACTTCGACCAGTTCCTCAGCGAGTACGGCCTGAAGGACCTCATCAAGCGTTACAGCAACTACGTGCGCTACCCCGTGCGCATGGAGGTTTCGAAGTCCCGCCAGAAGCCCAAGCCCGAGGACGCCGGCGACGACTACAAGCCCGAGTACGAGCAGTACACCGAGGTCGAGACCATCAACTCCATGGTGCCGATCTGGAAGCGCAGCAAGTCCGACGTACAACAGGAAGAGTACAACGAGTTCTACAAGCAGACCTTCCACGACTTCACCGATCCGGCGGCCACGTTCTCCATCCACGCCGAGGGAGCGCTGTCCTACGACGCGTTGCTGTTCATCCCCGGCCGTGCACCGTACGACCTGTACAGCAAGGACTACAAGAAGGGCCTGGAGCTGTACAGCTCCAACGTGCTGATCATGGAGAAGTGCGAGGACCTGCTGCCCGACCACTACAACTTCGTCCGCGGCGTCGTGGACAGCCAGGACCTCACGCTCAATATCTCGCGTGAGACGCTGCAGCAGAACAACCAGCTGCACGCCATCGCCCGCAAGGTGGAGAAGAAGGTCACGAGCGAGCTGAAGAAGATGCTGAAGAACGATCGCGCCGCTTATGAGAAGTTCTTCGAGGACTTCGGCCGAGGCCTGGAGTACGGCATCTACACCAGCTACGGCATGCTCAAAGACGAGCTGGCCGACCTGCTGCTGTTCTACAGCGCCAAGGAGCAGAAGACGGTCACGCTGGCCGAGTACCTCGAGGCCATGCCCGCCGACCAGAAGTCCATCTACTACGCCGCCGGCGACAGCATTGACCGCCTGGCGAAGCTGCCCATCGTGAACACGGTGCTCGGCAAGGGCTACGACGTGCTGCTGTGCACGAAGGACGTCGACGAGTTCTGCTTCCAGGCCATGATGACCTATGGTCCCGAGGCCGAGCAGGACGCCGAGGGCAAGGACATCGAGGGAACCGGCCCCAAGGAGCTCAAGAACGTGGCGTCGGGCGACCTGGACTTCGCCTCCGAGGAGGAGAAGAAGGAGGCCGAGGAAGCCGAAAAGGACAACGAGGCCCTGCTCAACGCCATGAAGGAGCAGCTCGGCGACGCGGTCACGAAGGTGGCCGTGTCCACGCGCCTGACCGATGCGCCGTCCGCCGTCACCACCGAAGGCCCCGTGTCGCTTGAGATGGAGCGCCTCATGTCGCAGATGCCCGACGGCATGGGCGAGGTGAAATCGCAGCGCGTGCTCGAGCTGAACGCGAAGCACCCGGTGTTCCAGGTGCTCAAGGACGCCCAGTCCGCCGGCGACGCCGAGAAGGTGAAGCTCTACACCGAGATCCTGTACGATCAGGCGCTCATCGTCGAGGGCATGCCCATCGCCGACCCGGTCGCCTACGCGAACGCGGTCACGAAGCTGATGGCCTAAGCGGCCGTTTGCGGCACGCGGCACGCGGTCCGGGAACGCCTGCGCAACCCGGCGGCGCGCGGGCTCGCCGTCCCGAGCGGCACGTCCTCGCCGCCCGCCACCTGCCGAAACCCATTCCGAATGTGAAGCCTGCCGGCCCTCAACAGGGCCGGCAGGCTTTTTGTATTATGATGTTCACGCTATGCAGAAGAGCATCCACGACATATTGCAGATGATCGAAACGCCGCTTATCAGCTTCACGGTGGTGGTGCTGAGCTGCGTGTGCTTCCTGCTGTCGCTGTGGATCATCATGATCTTGGTTAGGCTCGTGGTGGGATGAGCTCGCAACGGCACATCTCGCGCGCCGGGCGGCGGGGGTAGGCACCGCTATGTGGCAGCGCTTCACGTGGTATGACGTCAGGGTCATCGGCCATTATCTGGGCATGTTGGTACTTTTCTCGTCCGTGGCGCTTGTCGCGCCGCTGGCCACCGCCATCGTGTTCTGCGAATGGATCCCTGCAAGCCATTACCTTCTTTCCATAGGGCTATCGCTCATCGTCGGCTCGGCGTTGCGCTTCCTGCGCATCGAACCCGGGCGCCTAAACCGCCAACAGGCGTTGGTGGTCACGGGTCTAGCGTGGGTGGTCCTGGCGTTCATGGCCGCCATCCCGCTGTATCTTTCGGGTCATTACAACACGTTTCTCGATGCCATGTTCGACAGCGTCTCCGGCATCACCACCACGGGCGTCGGCATCATCTCCGACCTTGACCACCTTTCCTGTGCCGATAGCATGTGGCGCTTTGTCACGATCTTGCTTGGTGGCTTGGGCCTGGTAGTGGTGGCGTTGTCGTTCGGTCTGTTCGGCAAGCGCTCGGGCGCCAGCCTATATATGTCCGAGGGCCGCAGCGAGCACGTGGTCCCCAACATCGTGCAAACCGCCCAGTTCATCGCAAAGCTGTCGCTGGGCTTCATCTGCGTGGGAACCGCCGTGTTGGCCGTCATGTGCGCGTTCGCCGGCATGGAGGCGTCGCGCGCGTTTCTCAACGGCCTATGGTTGGCCATCTCCAGCTTCTGCACCGGCGGCTTCGCGCCCATGAGCACGTCCATCCTGTACTACCATTCGTTCCCCATCGAAATGGTGCTCATGCTCCTCATGATCATCGGATCGGTGAACTTCGTGCTGCATGCCGAGCTGTGGAAGGGGCACCTGAACGTGTACTTCCGCGACATGGAGATCCGCACCATGTTCATCTGGATCGCCGTGATGACCTTGGTGTTCGCCGCGTCGGTCTCGGCAAGCTCTGATTTCTCGAACCTGGCCACCATGATGCGCCGCGGCGTGTTCATGATCGTATCGGCGTTCTCCACCACGGGCCTCCAAAACGTCACCACCAACCAGTTGACCACGTCGTTGACCTCGGGCGCGTTCCTGGTCATCGCCGCGCTCATGTGCGTGGGCGGCGGCGCCGGATCAACGTCGGGCGGTATCAAGTTCAGCCGCATGGGCCTGATCATCAAGTCGCTCGTGGCCACGGTGAAGGAGACGCTGGCGCCCGACTCGGCGCGCGTGGTGGTGTCGTACTACCACCTGGGAAGGCGTATCCTGTCGCCTGAAGTTGTCAAGCAGGCCATGACCGTGTTCGTGCTGTACGTGGTCACCTACGCCGTGGGCGCGCTCGTGGGCATCGCGCACGGCTACGACGCCACGCAGTCCATCTTCGAATCGGTGGCCATGGCCTCCAACGGCGGCATCTCGTCGGGCGTATGCTCCCAGGGCATGCCCGCGTCGCTCGAGCTGTTCTACATGCTGGAGATGTGGGCCGGCCGTCTGGAGTTTCTCACGTTGATCGCGCTCATCGTCGAGGTTGTGGTGACGCTCGACCCTCGCAGAGTGGTGAAGAGCAGGCTGGTGAGGCGCTCATGATGCGGAAAGGAATGGCCGCCGCGGCGTTGGCCTTTGCGCTGATGCTCCCCGTGTTCGCGTGCCCGCAGGCAGCCTTCGCCGACGAGCCAGCTGAAGGCGACAATGCCGTCAACGTCACGCAGCTGCCCGACAGCTCGTTCATCTACGACACGTCCATCACGGACCTGAGCACTGCCGACACCTATTACGACAAGCAGACGGTGCAGGTCACCGGCGAGGTGGTGGGCGATCGCATCACCGCCGGCGACGGCCGCCATTGCTGGCTGCAGCTGGCATCGCCCTCCGATTCGTCCACGGTGTCCGTTTACCTTACCAACGAGTCCGCCGACAAGGTGGACACGTACGGCGCCTATGGCCGCAAGGGCACCACGCTGCAGGTGCGCGGCACGTTCAACCTGGCGTGCCCCGACCACGACGGCGCATCCGATCTGCATGCGCAGGTGGTGACGGTCACGGAGAAGGGTAAGGCCACCCCCGACGAGTTCGACATCAACGCGTTCATCCCGGGCATGGTGACCGTCATGATCGGCCTGGCCATGATGGTGGTGTTCTATCTGCTGCGCGAACGCCAGCGATAAGGCTACAAGGAGGAAAGCTTGCAAAGAGCGCAGGTTGTGAAACTTGACCGCGGGTATCCGCTCGTGCGATGCGAGGATGGGCGCCTTGTGCGCTGCGAACACGCAACAGCCCTGGTCAAGGGCGAGAAGGTCCGTGCCGTCATCGGCGATTTCGTCGAGGTGAACGCGCCGGAGGGCCACGACAAGGGCATCATCGAGTCCATCTGCCCGCGTGAGCGCGCCTTCGTGCGCAAGGATCCCACCGAGCGCGCCGTCCCCCAGGTGCTGGCGGCGAACTTCGACCGCGTCATCTTGGCCCAGCCGCTGGCCGAGGTGAACCTGCGCCGTCTGGAGCGCGAGCTGGTGCTGGCGTACGAGACCGGCGCCGCCGTCACGGTGGTGCTCACGAAGGCCGACCTTGCCGAGAGCGAGGAGCAGGTGGAGCAGGTGGCCGATCGCGTCCGCGCGCTGGCGGGCCCCGACGTGCGCACGCTGGTGGTGTCGGACGGCAACGCGGAAAGCGTGGAGGCCGTGCGCGCCCTCATGGCCTCCGGTACCACCACGGTGCTGGTGGGGAAGTCGGGCGTGGGGAAGTCCAGCCTGGTCAACATGCTCGTTGGCGAAGAGGTGCAGGAAACGGGCACGGTGCGCGAGGGCGACGGCAAGGGCCGCCACACCACGGTCAGCCGCGAGATGGTGGCCATCCCCGGCGGCGGGTACGTGGTGGACATGCCCGGCGTGCGCGGCCTGGGGCTGTGGGACGCCGACGCGGGCATCGGCGCGGCGTTCGCCGACATCGAGCAGGCGGCGCAGCAGTGCCGTTTCCGCGACTGCAAGCATGAGAACGAACCGGGTTGCGCCGTGCGTGCCGCCGTCGAATCCGGCGAGATAGCACCTGAGCGTTTCGCCAGCTATCAGGCGCTCAAGCAGGAGACGGCCACGTTGCGCGATCGCCGCGAGGAGGCCCGCCGCATGCGCGGCGAGAAGGCCAGCGACAAGAAGCGCGGCGGCCAGGGCTGGCGTCCCGGCCGCGGTAAGCGCCGCCGCTAGCGTCCGTGGGCGCTAGCGGGGCGGGCGTCCCGGCCGCGAAGGACGTCCGCGTCGCGATGCGCGATCACCGTGGCAAGCGCCGCCGCTAGCACCTGCGACGTCCATGGCGTCTCCATCCGATTGCCGGGCCGTTTCGCGCTCGCTTGCCAAACACGTTACAATATAAGGGTTAACCGAAAGCAACGCGCACGTCGGCGTGCGGCTGCTGCGCCCGGTCCACGGCCGCGGCTCGGCAACCCGCATTCGGCGTAAACGGACCCGAAACAAAGGACGTGCATGAATCCGGTCATCGTAATCCCGACGTTCGTGTCGCCGCGCCGCCGAAAGGATTCCGGCAGCGTGATCGCCACGTACGACCACACCACCCCGCTGAGCAATCCCGGCGAGCTGCCGCGTCTGCTCACGTCTTTGCAGAAGGTTCGCGGCATCGGGCAGATCATCGTGCTGGTCGCCGCCGAGCCCGCCATCTCCGACCAAGCCGCAGAGAAGGTGCAGGACATCGTCTCGCGCTTCCCCAGCCTCAACATCGCCATCATCGGCGCCGACGAGTGCAACCTGGTGCAGCAGCGCATGGAGCAGCTGGGCCTGGGCAAGCTGTCGAAGGAGATCGGCCTTGTCGGCTACGGCGCCATCCGCAACCTGGGCCTGGTGCTCGCCAACGTCATGGGCTTCGACTCCATCGTGTTCCTTGACGACGACGAGGTCATCGACGACGCCGACTTTCTGCAGAAGGGCGTCTACGGCCTGGGCAAGCTCACGCGCAAGGGCGTGCCTATCTTGGCGAAGACCGGCTTCTACCTGAACTCCGAGGGCTCGTACCTGTCGAAAAGCCAGGATAAGTGGTACAACCGCTTCTGGCAGCAGGGTAAAGCCTTCAATAAGTGGATCACGAAGGCCATGCGCGGCCCGCGCCTGTCGCGCAGCAACCACGTGTGCGGCGGCTGTCTGGCCATTCACAAGGAGGCGTTCAAACGCCTTTCGTTCGACCCGTGGGTCGCTCGCGGCGAGGACCTGGACTACATGTTGAACCTGCGCATGTACGGCAGCGACATCTGGTTCGACAACCAGTGGAGCCTGCGCCATCTGCCGCCGGCGTCCACCAGCGAGGGCACGCGCTTCCGCCAGGATATCTACCGCTGGCTCTACGAATATCGCAAGATGGAGTACAGCCGCACGCAGATCGACTTGATGCAGGTCAAGCCGCAATCCCTCGAGCCCTACCCGGGCCCGTTCCTGGAGCCGGGCATCACGAAGCGCATCCGCATCACGGCCATCCTGCGCAGCCTTGCCCGCAAGGACAAGAAGGCGTACCGTCAGGCCGCCAAGGCCGCGCGCACCGAGGCCGTCATGTACGCGCAGCGCAACTGCTCGAAGTACTTCGAGTTCCAGTTCGTATGGCCCGAGCTCATGGCCCGTATGGACAGCGACCAGATCCTGCACACGGCCATCGTGCAGTCCGTGGCGCGTCGTCAAGCGGCGGCGAACATGGCGGCGGCGTTCCCCGTGGCGGGAGCCGGTGCGGGCGTCGATCCGGGCGTGACTAGCGAGATCCGCCTGAACATAGCCGAATAAGGAAGGCGGCGCGGCGCAATGGACGTGTTCGCTGCCTTCATCGCGCCCGCCTTGGCGGGCGTGTTCGTCGGCGTGATGTCGGGGCTTCTCGGCGTGGGTGGCGGCACCATCATGGTGCCCATCTTCCGCCTGGCGTTCGGCATGAGCCCGCTTGCCAGCACGGCGACCAGCCTGTTCGCCATCATTCCCACGTCCATCTCGGGCGTGGTTGCGCATGCCCGTGCGAAAACCTGCGTGCCCAAGCTCGGCCTGGCGCTCGGCGTGGGCGGCGCGGTCATGTCGCCGCTCGGCGTGTGGCTGGCAAGCGTCTCGCCCGGCTGGCTGGTCATCTGTGTGGCAGCGATAGTCATCGGGTTCAGCGCGTTCAAGATGTTCAAGAAGGCCGTGAAGTGCGCGCCCGCGCCCCGCGCGGGCGCCGCTTCCGCCCATTCCGCAAGTCCGAAACCCGTTCCCGACCAGCCGCATCTCTCCCGCAAGCAGTACCTCCAGGGCGCGTGCATCGGCCTGATCGCCGGCCTGGCCTCGGGCTACGTGGGCGTGGGCGGCGGCTTCATCATGGTGCCGCTTATGCTGGCCGTTTTGGACATCCCCATGAGCCTGGCCTCGGGAACGTCGCTCATCGCCATCATGATCTTGGCCATTCCCGGCGTCATCGAGCAGGGCCTGCTCGGCAACATCGAATACCTGGCGGGCATCGCCATCGTGGTGGGCAGCATCCCCGGCGCCCTGGTGGGCGCGCGGCTGGTGCGCGTGGTGCCCGAGCGGCAGCTGCGGTTCATCTTCGGCGGCTTTCTGCTGGTGGCGGCCGTCATGCTCATGCTCAACGAATTCGGTATACTGGGCTGACGCCGCACGCGGGCCTTTTCAGCTTGCCCGTCGTGCCCGATAAGGAAGGAGTCGGCGCATGAACGTCGATATGGAGGACAATCGCGCAAGGCTTCCGCGCTACTTCACGCTCGAGATGCTCATGTCGGTGATGGTGGCGCTATCGGGCCTTGTGCTCATCTGGAACCTGGTATCGCCCGTCGTCAGCGTGTTGGCGCTGTTCATCGCGGGCATGGTGTTCACCCTGGCCATCACCGTGCTCATCCGCCTGCTCATGGACCCCGACTCCGTGCGCGCGCGCCAATCCAGCAACGTGCTGCAGCTGGCAAGCCAAACCCTTGAGGCCATGGGCGAGGAAGGCTTGGACAGCAAATCCGCCCAGCGCATCTGCAGCCTGCTTTTGCCCTCCACCGCGGCCATCGCCGTGGCGATTACCGACGATCGCTTCATCTTGGGTTACGCCGGCTACGAGGAGTCGCACAACCTTTCCGGCAGCGTCATCCGCACGCATGCCACGTACTCCACGCTGGCGGACGGCAAGACGCGCGTGCTGTTCACCCCTGAGGAGATCGGCTTCCCCAAGGGCACCCATGGCATCAACGCCGCCATCATCGTGCCGTTGACCGTGGGCAAGGATGTGAAGGGCACCCTGAAGTTCTACTACCGCCGTGCCAACCACATCAGCGAAACCCAGAAATCCATCGCCACCGGCTTCGGCCAGCTGTTGTCCACGCAGATGGCGGCATCGGCGCTCGAGGAGCAGACGGCCCTGGCCACCAAGATGGAGCTCAAGATGCTCCAAAGCCAGATCAACCCGCACTTCCTGTTCAACACCATCAACACCATCGCATCGTTCACGCGCACCGACCCCGTACGTGCCCGCACGTTGCTGCGCGAGTTCGCGAAGTTCTACCGCAGCACGCTTGAGGATTCCGGCGACCTGATCGAGTTCCGTCGCGAGCTCGAGCAGACGCAGCGCTACTTCATGTTCGAGCTGGCGCGTTTCGGCGAGGACCGCTTGGAGCTGATCTGCAACGTGGAGCCCGAGGTCGAGGACATGATGGTACCGCCGTTCTTGATCCAGCCCCTGGTGGAGAACGCGGTGCGCCACGCCATGCCCTCCGAGGGCAAGCTGACCATCCGCGTGGAGGGCGTGCGCCAGGGCGACGACGTCATCATCTCCGTCATCGACGACGGCAACGGCATGACTCAGGAGGCTTGCAACAACATCCTTCATCCCGGTTCCACGACGGGTTGCGGCATAGCCGTGGGCAACGTGCACGACCGCATCTGCGGGTATTTCGGCGCGGGCACGCATCTGGAAGTGGAAAGCGGGCTGGGTCAGGGCACCACAGTGCGCCTGGTTTTGGTTGAAGGCGCTCTGAGACAGTATTAGGAAACGAAAACGGCCCCGCGGATGCGGGGCCGTTGATTGCGAATGGTGCCCGAGGCGAGAGTCGAACTCGCACGTCTTTCGACAACGGTTTTTGAGACCGCCGCGTCTGCCATTCCGCCACTCGGGCATTGAGCTTTACCATTGTACCGGATGATTCTGGTCCGCACAACAGGAAATGGAGATGACTTCATGGTTGAGAACGCAGCATTAACGGCTATGCCGTCGGACGAGCTGCTCGAGCAGTGCATCGATCGTTACCTTGACGAGCATTGGGAGGATATCGTCGCCGATATCGATAGGCTTGTGCGCATCCCCAGCTTCGAGGACCTTGGCGCAGCGGCCGAGGGCGCGCCGTACGGTCCCGGCCCGCGCAAGGCTCTCAACGCCGCGCTCGCCATGGCGAACGACATGGGCTTCGAGGTTCACGACGACGCCGGCCACGTCGGCTACGCCGATCTTGTCGGAGCCTCCGAAGAGCAGCTGGGCATCATCGGCCACATCGACGTGGTGCCGGCGGGCCCGGGCTGGCATTTCGAGCCGTACCAGGTCACGCGCAAGGACGGCTATTTGCTGGGCCGCGGCGTCATCGACGACAAGGGCCCGAGCGTGGTGGCGCTGCACGCTATGGACCTGTGGCGCCGCATGCAGCTCGACGGCCTGGCGCCGCAGCTTCCCTACACGCTGCGCTTCATCTTCGGCGTGAACGAGGAAACGCGCATGGACGATGTCCATTACTACCGCGCCCATCACGCCGACCCGGCGTTCCTATTCACGCCCGATGCCGAGTTCCCTGTGTGCTACGGCGAGAAGGGCATCTATCACAGCCTTATGACCAGCGCCGATGTGCCCGTTGAGCAGCGTACGGTGATTTCGTTCGAAGGTGGCACGGCGGTGAACGCGGTGCCCGGCCATGCACAGGCGGTGGTGCGCGCGGGGGCGTGCGACCTCCCGGCGGCGCAGGGTATCGAGGTGGAGCTGCTCGATGAGCGCGACGCCGCGACGGCCTTGGAAGCCGCTGGCGCACAGGCTGACACGGTCGGCTGCCGCTTGGCGCGCATCACCGCCACGGGCCGCAGCGCGCACGCGAGCCTGCCGCAGGGCGGTGTGAGCGCCATCGGGCTGCTGATCGGCTACCTGCTGGAGAACGGCCTGGTCGGCGAAGGGGAGCGCGCCTGCTTTGAGGCGGTGGCGCGTATCGCGGCGGCAACGGACGGCAGCACGGTCGACCTTGCCTGCTCCGACGCCGATTTCGGCGAGCTCACCATCGTGGCGGGCCATGCCGCCATGCGGGGCGGTCGCTTCACGCAGACCATCGATGTCCGCTACCCCACCACCATCACGGGCGACGAGGTGCACGCGAAGCTGGAGGCGCTGGCGCAGGCGGCGGGCGGCACGTGCGAGAGGACGCGCGACGACGCGCCGTTTTCGCTCGACCCGCAGGGACCGGCCATCCAAGCGCTGCTGGCCTCATACAACCAGGCAACGGGCGAGGACGCCAGGCCGTTCACCATGGGCGGCGGCACGTATGCGCGCGAGTTCTCCTGCGCGGCAAGCTTCGGCCCCGAGAAGCCGTGGGAGCAGACGCCTGAGTGGGTGGGCGGCATGCACGGTCCCGACGAGGGCGTGGGCGAGCAGCTGCTGAAGGAGGCCTTCCGCATCTATGCGCTCACTATCGGCAAGCTCATGCAGCTCGACTTGTAGGGCAAGCGCGGTCTTGTCAAGCGTGTGTTCGAAAACCACCGTTCACCGCTGAAAACGACCGCTCAAACCCCTAACTCGACCGTTCGCAGCGCAAATTGTTGGGAAAAACGGTCTGCTTTACGTAAGGCAACGCGCCAGCGCATCGCCGTATGCTACACTGCAGGAAGAAATGATTCTCAGATTCGCCATCTGATAAAAGGAAAGCAAGGAGGCCCTACTTATGTTGAAAGCGATGATCGTCGACGACGAGGCCCCTGCGCGCTCCGAACTGAAGTTCCTGCTCGACGAACTGGGTCAAATGGAGGTCGTCGCCGAGGCGGCAAGCGTGCGCGAGGCCATCGAGAAGCTGAAGGAATACCCCTGCGACGTCATGTTCCTTGACGTGAACATGCCCGAGGCAACCGGCCTGCAGCTCGCCGAGGCCCTGCAGCACCTGAAGTTCCCGCCCGCGGTGGTGTTCGTCACCGCTTACAGCGAGTTCGCGCTCGACGCCTTCAAGGTAAACGCCATCGATTACCTGGTGAAGCCGGTCGAAACCGACCGCCTGTCCCAGGCTATCACCCGCGTCCGCGAGCATGTGCAGCTGCATGCGCAGGCCCAGAAGTCCGAGCGCATCCCGGTTGAGAAGGCCGGCAAGAAGATCCTCATCAGCATCGACAAGATTCGCTTCGTCATGGCGCGCGATGACTACGCGTACCTGCAAACCGACACGGACCGCTACTTCAGCACCGTCAGCCTGGCGCAGCTGGAGAAGCGCTTGGACGGACACGGGTTCTTCCGCGTGCATCGCGGTTACCTGGTGAACCTGTCCATGGTCGAGGAGATCGAGCCCGTCGCCGGCGGCACCTTGCTGCTCACGCTCAACGGCGTGGACGAGAAGATCCCCGTCAGCCGCCGCCGCGTCTCCGCGCTGAAGAAGGCCTTGGGCCTGTAAGGAGCAGTTGGTTGAGCTCGGGAATATGAGCCAAGTATCAGGCCGGTGCCGAAAGGCGCCGGCCTTTTTGCCATCGGATACGGAAGGCGCTTGGCTGCTCGGTACGTGCTTGCAGGCTTGCGCGGGGAATCTGCGGGCGAACCTACTGAAGTGACGGGAGCGGGGTGGAGGAGTATGCGCGGAGGAGGTGCATAAGGTGCGAAGCGGAAAGCCCGCTGCGGCATTTGCTGTGCTGCTCGTCGTATCATTTGCGACTATGAACGCCATGCCTTCCGATACGCTGCTGGCCGCGATGCTGCAGGAAGCAGTGTTGGCGCTGGTCGCACTTGTGGCCGTGAGGTTCGCCGTTCCTGATGTGCTTAAGCGTTGTACGCAAGCCGTGCAACAACGGAACACTGTGCGTTTTGCAGCGATAGCCTTACTCTTGGTGGGTCTTATCGGCGGCGCGATAACGCTTCTGGCCTGGTTGTTTTCCGGTGGTGGCACTATGGCGTGCTTTGCGTCTACTGCGTTGCCGTCGACTGTCGATCTTATGGAAAACCTGCTGCTCTTGTTAGGCATCTGCCTGCTCACCGGTCTGTACGAGGAATCGTTCATGCGCGTGCTGGGCATAGAGGCGTTCGAGCGGGCGCTGGATGCGAAGCGCGCCATTTTGGCATCGGCGGCGTTGTTCGCGCTGCTGCACGTGGGCGCGCCCGACGTATCGGCCGGCCAGCTGGTGCTTTTGCAGGCGGCGTTGAAGTTTGGGCAGGCTCTGCTGTTTGGCGTGATCCTGGGTGCGCTGTATGCGCGAATGCGTCGGTTATGGCCTTGCGCATTCATCCATGCCGGCTTCGATATTCTGTATATGGCGCCAAACGTACTCCTAACAGGCACGATGCCCGAAACATATGCATCGGGGGCGGTGGGTGACACCGTGCTGCTTGCGGTGTCGGTCCTTATGCTCTCAGGTATCGTCTTGAAAATTTGCAAAGAAATTGCGTGATAGCACTTGCGTGCATACGTCCTAACATGTAATATACATATCCGCTTTGAGAAATCAGGCGCCAATTCGCGGGCGTGGCGGAATTGGCAGACGCGTACGGTTCAGGTCCGTATGGGGGCAACCCCATGGAGGTTCAAGTCCTCTCGCCCGCACCATTCGAAATCGAAAGACCCGCTTCGGCGGGTCTTTTTGCGTCTTGGATAGATGCGCTGCAATTCGCTCTGCCGAAGCTTGCTTTCTCGTGCTGCAAGAGGGTGCAAGATGAATTTGAAATTCCCTCTTGCGCAGATTGAGGAAATGACGTAACATATTTTCTTGCCTTGTTAAGGCGCCAATTCGCGGGCGTGGCGGAATTGGCAGACGCGTACGGTTCAGGTCCGTATGGGGGCAACCCCATGGAGGTTCAAGTCCTCTCGCCCGCACCATTCGAAATCGAAAGACCCGCTTCGGCGGGTCTTTTTGCGTATGCGGACAATTGCGGCGCCCTGCCATTCGTTTCGCAAAACTGTCCATTTTGCTGTAAAACGCTGTGCTTCATTCTTGTTGACGCAGCGTTGCTTTCTTCGGGCCAGTTTCGCTTGCTACTATAGTGCGGAAACCTTAATACCGTGGCGATGATCCGCGAAGGAAGTATGCTTATGGAAATGCTCGAGTTCGTGTTGCTGTTGTTGGCGGCGGTGCTTGTCTCCGCCGTGCTCGATCAGGTCACCCCGCGCGTGTCGTTGCCGCTGGTGCAGATCGCGCTAGGCGCCGTCATCATCTTGCTGGTGGGCACGCCCGTCGACGTGGCAATCGATCCTGAGCTGTTCCTTGTGCTGTTCATCGCTCCATTGCTGTTCGACGAATCGCGGCATGCAAGCAAACGTGGGCTGTGGGACAACAAGGGGGCCATCGTGTCCCTTGCAGTCGGCTTGGTGCTCGCCACGGTTTTGGTGGTCGGTTTCGTGCTGAACTGGCTCGAGCCCTCCATCCCGCTTGCGGCGGCGTTCGCCCTGGGTGCGGCGTTGGGGCCCACCGATGCCGTGGCCGTCTCGGCCCTTGGCAAGGATATCCACCTGTCCAGCCGTCAGAAATCCCTGCTCTCCGGCGAGGCGCTCATCAACGACGCATCGGGCGTCGTTTCGTTCCAGTTCGCCATAGCTGCGGCCATCACGGGTTCGTTTTCCCTTGCCAATGCCGCGCAAAGCTTTGCCATCAGCTTCTTTGGCGGCATCGCGGTCGGCCTGGTGGTGGGCTTGTTGGCGGTGCTGGCGCTCGGCGCCATCCGTAGCTACGGCTACGAGAGCATCACAGTGCATGTGGTGTTCGAGGTGTTCACGCCTTTCATCACGTTCCTGGCGGCCGAGCATTTCGGCACAAGCGGCATCCTGGCCGTGGTGGCTGCCGGCCTGCTCATCGCGCTGATGCCGCATAAGCCAACGCCTGCCGCCGCGCGTCTGAAGCTTGCGTCGAACAGCGTGTGGGAGGCGCTCGTGTTCGTCATCAACGGCGTGGTGTTCGTCATGCTGGGCATGCAGCTGCCGAAGGCGGTCATGCCGTCCTGGCACAGCAGCGAGACCAGCTCGCTTCTGCTGTGCGCCTTGGTGCTGCTCGTCACGGCGCTGGTGGTCGGTGTGCGTTTCCTGTGGGTGCTTATCATGGAGCGCGTGCATCGCGGCTCCAAGCCGCGCACGGGCGGTCAGCTGATGCGCGATGCCCTGGTCACCACGCTTTCGGGCCCGAAGGGCGCCATCACGCTGTCCATCATCATGACCATCCCGTTCACCCTTTCGACGGGTGAGGCGTTCCCTCAGCGCGACAACCTGATCTTCCTGGCATCGGGCGTCATCCTGTGCACGCTGCTGTTGGCGAACTTCGTGGTGCCGCTGCTTGCGCCGAAAGAGCAGGCTGACGAGCGGGACGAGCAAGCGGTGAATGCGGCGCACATCGAGATCCTCAAACGCGTCATCCGCCAAGTGCGCGAACAGAAGACGCCGACTAACGAGGCTGCCACGCAGATCGTCGTCCGGCAGTACAGCGAGCGCATCAAGCGGTTGCGCCGCAAGAACACCTCGGCCCCGTGCTTGCTCGAGCTTCGCGCTACGGCCATCAAGCAGCAGAAAGCCCAGGTGGATAAGTATATCCGCGAAGAACGCATTTCCCGCGCCGAAGGTGAGCGCGAGATTGAGCGCCTTGAAAGCTCAAGACGCACGCTTCTGCGTGCGCATACGCGCCGACAAGCTTTGGGCGAGGTATGGAGTCGCTTGAAGGTGGGCACCGTGCACACGGCGCGCCGCGTCGATCGCGCGGTTCGCCACGTGGTGGACGATGAATCGAAGATCGAGCAGCATCGTCAGCTTCGCATCGAGCTGGAGGAGTGCGCGCTTGCGTACTACAACCTTCGCATGACCGACGAGAACCTGGAAATCGCCGATGGTGCGGGCGTGCTTGCGGCGGAATGCCGCTCCACGCTGGCGTTTTTGCGCGCGGCCAATGAGCCGGAGAAGCTGGCCAGCGCCAACGTTGCGGGCAGCGTCGTCGGTATGGACGCCGGCGGCATGCGCGGTGCGCTAGAGGGCATGGACACGCAAAAGATCCAGGTGATCAAAGCGCGCGTGTCCGATGTGGAGGCAGACGCCCTGCGCATCGAGCTTGAGGAGATCCAGGCGATGCGCGACGAGGGCGCCATCAGCCGCGAGACGGCGCGCAACTTGCGCGAAGAAGTATACTTGCTTCAAATGACCATTGGAGATTAGGAACCGAATGAGCTCGTACACCACCGTCGAGGGGCGCGCCGTCGCCGAGATCGAGGAGAAGAAAAGCCGCTTCATCGCCAGCTTGGCCCACGTTGAGACCGAGGAAGAGGCGCTGGCGTTCCTTGAGGAGATCCGCGCGGCGAATCGCATGGCGCGTCACAACGTGTATGCGTACATCCTGCGCCAGGGCGGCGCGGGCGCCGTAGGGCGCGTTCGCTATTCTGACGATGGCGAACCTCAGAAGACCGCGGGCCTGCCCACGCTCGAGGTGCTGCAGCATGCGGGGCTGACCGATGTGGTGTGCGTGGTCACGCGTTATTTCGGCGGCGTGTTGCTGGGTACGGGCGGCCTGGTGCGTGCGTATACGCAATCAACCCAGGCGGGTATCGATGCCGCGCAGCTGGTGGTGGTGTCGCGTTGCGTGGACTTGCGCATCCGCATAGCGTACCCGCGTTACGAGCAGCTGATGCGCTTGGCGGAAGACCACGGCGCCAAGGTGCTGTCAACCGACTTCGCCGATGCGGTTACCATGAACCTGCGCATGCTCGACGGCACGCAGCAGCCCCTGCTTGAAGTGCTGACGGCGCTAGAGCGAGGTCAAGAGGACGTGGAGATAAGCGACCCCATAGACGCCGCGTTTTAACTTGCCGCCTCGGAAGCAGCGCCTTTAGCGCGCCGCCTTCTAGCGTGACGTTTTCCAACGGGTGGTGTACGGCTCCTTTTGACGCGGCGCTTACCGGAAACGTCATCTTTCCCGATCCCTAGGACGTGTACTGGTCCATGAAATCCAGGATCTCTTGGCGGGAGTGCAGGCCCGTTTTCGCGTAGATGCGCTTGATGTGGGCGTGTGCGGTGCTGGGGCTGATGTAAAGCTCCTCAGCTACGCGCTTCTGCGTCCAACCCAGCGCGTACAGCGCAAGTACCTCGATTTCGCGGTCGGAGAGCAGAAACTGCTTGCCCATCTGTTCGGCATTGTTTCGCATGGTGGCCTTGCGGATATCGGCGATGGAATCGCCCTCGTCAAGGCCCATCAGCCGCACCAGCCGCATCCCGCGTTTGGAACCGGGCTGCGCGTTGCGGCTCTCGTCCGCCGTTTCGCCCTGATCGACGCTTTCGATGGGCATTACCCCTGCGCATTGCAAGGGGTTCGGGGTGCCGACCGCACCGGCGGCACCGGCGCCCATAGGCGCCGCATTTGCGCAAGCGGCGCACTCGCTGTATTCGCCAGCGTTGTTTTTCAAGATCGTGAGCGCTTCCACATTCGCTTGCGCCCGCGACAGCTGCTTCTCCAGGCGCTCCATGCGGCGTACGTGCAGATCGTGGCGCTCATCGGCTTCCATCTGGGAGACCTTGAGGAACTGGCCGAGCGCCACCTGCGTGGAGATGACCACGCAGGTGCCCATGATGGCGTTGATGAGCAGGTCGTTCGTGGAAAGCGACTGCACGTTTATCAGCGTCACGCGCGCGATGGCGCGGCAGCCGAGCCACACGATCCAGCCGCCCAGCGCATAGTAATACGGGTCGCGCCAGCCGAAGCTCATAAATGCGATGATGATGTACCAGGTGAATGCTACCAGCAGCGCATTGAGCGTGGTGGTGAACACCGCGCCGATGTCCGGCATATCGGGGAAAGCCGCATACAGCACCAGTGCAGCGCACGCGAACAGCTCCAAGAGGATGAACATGCCCACGGTCATGACGCTCTTGCGCTTGTGCATCATCAAGGAAATGACGATGACGCAAATGGCTATGGTGAGCAGGCCATATGCAACCCGGGTGGCGGGCTGGAACGCGATGGGCGTACCGTCGGGGTAGCCGCGCAAGAAGCCGTCCACGATGGAGAGCACGCCGATGCTCGTTGCCGTCGCCGTGAGGAAGCGCTTGCTCGACAGCAACGTGGTGGCGAATCCGAAGAAGTCGTCGTTGGGCGTGAACGACTCGATATCGTTCGCCAGCTTGTTCTTGCGCGCGCTCAGCATGCAGGGGAACTGCAGGAGGGAGAGAGCGGCGGCAACGTAGAAGCCGTAGGTGCCGATGAGCGAGCAAACGTAAATCTCCACCTCACTGATGGCAAGGGCGCTGAACACATACAGCACGGCGGTGGTGCTGCCGCATCCGCGTGCGCGGCGCAGCCAATAGAAGATGGCGAACGATGCGAAGAACGTGACGGCCGCGCATAGCCAGAAATGCACGTTCGGCCAGAAGGTGCCTGCAATGTGGGCCAGGGGAAGCAGCAGCACGCACAGCGCCTCCAATGCAACGCACGTGCGCATGATGCGGTTGGTGGTGCGCTTCTTCAGGCGGATCTTCCGCGTTCCGATGACAAGCAGGATAACGGCCATGAAGGAAAGCGCCACGAGCATGCTGCCATCGGTGAATATCCCCTCATCGGTGTGGGTATAGCTGCCGTAGCCGGCAACGATAAGCCCCGCGCGCGCGAAGCACAGGCCCAAGATGGAGGGGAGGAGCGGGATGTACAGGCTGAGGAGCTTCATGCCGGTTGGCATAGGGTGAGCGGCGTCGTCGGGCGCAAGGCGGCCTGTGCGCGTTCGAGCGCTCGGCTTCGCACCGACGGCGCTTGAAGCGCTTGCCGGTTGTCCGGAGGCAGATGCCCCTCCCCGCCCTTGTGCGCGCTGAGCGATCGAATTGCCCGCTTCGTTGATCCTCACTGATCCTCCTGGTATATGCGGCGCGATTTGCCAGGTGGCCGTCCCTCTCCCCAAAAAGGCCGGCTTACTTGTTCGCATATTCCCTCAAAGAGGGTATGCGCGAAACGCCATGTTCGCCATCATAACATAAGGGAAATAATGCATAGTAACAGCAACGTTAACTGTAGGGGGTATCGATATGGTGAACGAGCAGGAAATCACGTTCGATGAGCCGGATGAGGGCCGTGACATCTACCACGAGCCGGACGACCGTGCGCTGATTCGCACGAAGGACGTGTATCAGACCGAGCTGGACAACGGCGTGGAAGGCTACTCGGAAACGATGCTCGCCATTGTGGCGAACTTCAAGAACGCTGGCAAGCCCGAGGGCTTCAACGTGCAGAGCATGGTGGGCAAGTCGAAGCGCGGCGAGGTGGCGTTGCGCCTGTTCGCAGTGGTCGACGACTCCGTTGCCGACCCGGTGTTCGTGAAGGTGGGCTTCAAGAGCCGCGGGTGTCTTGCCATGACCGGCTGCGCAAGCGCCATCTGCTCCATGATCGAGGGCAAGACGTTCTCGCAGGCGTTGGAACTGACGCCCAAGGACGTGGAGCTTGCGGTAGACGGCGTGCCGAAGGGCAAGGGCCATACCACCTTGTTCGCCATCGAGGCCGTGCGCGGCCTGGTGGGCGACTGGATGTACCGTTGCGGCATGTCGCTCTCGGAGATGGACGAAAAGCTGCCCTGCGACGAGATGTCGGTGGCGTGCCTGATGTGCGAGCATTGCAGCCTGCGCGACACGCGCGTCGAGATGAGGGTTAACGAGGCCATCGCGAAGCAGAAGGCCGGCGAGGCGAAATGAGCGAGCAGATGAAGACGGCCGGAGAGCCTCTGGGTCAGGATGTCGTTTCGGAAGACGCGGAATCGGCGGTGGGGGAGGTTGCCGCCAACCAGGGCGTCGCAGCCGCTGGGAATGCGGAAGCTGCCGCAGCCGGCGTCGATGAGACGCTTGAAGGGGAGACGGCCGACGAGCCCACGGAGGAGGAGCTTGCGGCCGCACGTGAGCTGGCGGAGAACAACGCGCTTGCCGATGTATTCGATGACGTGCGCAAACAGTCTGCCGACAGCCACCTGGTCACGCCCGAGCGTTGGCCAGAGATCGGTTTGGTGCCCGAGCATATGACGGCCGAGGACTTCGAGATGTTCGTGTACGAATGGCTCGAGGATTACCAGGCGGAACACAAGGACGAGATCGAGGCGGAGCGCGCCGCCGAGCGCGCGAAGGCCGCCGCGGTGCGTTCTGCCACTCGAGCGGTGGGCGTGCCCCCGAAGATCCCGAACCGCCGCCTTGAGCAGATCGAGGTCGACAACGAGGCGAAGGCTGCCGATAAGGCGCCGGAAGCCGTTGAGGATTCCGCTGAAGCCGAGTCGGCCGCGGGCGTTGATGCTTCCGTGCAGGTTGATAACGCTGCGGAATCCGCCGAAAGCGCCGCCGTCGCCGCAACGCCTGCGGCTTCCGAGCCCGCCCCGGGTTCCCCTGATAGCGCAGCTGAAGATGAGCAGCCTGCCGAGAACGACAGGAGCCCCTTCGCCGGCTTGCGCATCCCCGAGGGCTACCGCCTTGAGCAGATCGAGGGCGAATGGGTGCTCGTGGAGGACGAGAGCGCCGCGCCCGTGCGCAAGGAAATCAAGTGCAACCGCATCAAGGTGCTCATGGGTATGCACAGTTACTACCTGTACGATGAGACGCTCATGACTGCCAGCTACGCTCGCTGGGCGTTCCTGGCGGCCGAGGACAATCCGGTGGTCACGTTCGTCGAGTGCGTGCGCGAGGATTCGCGCGTGTATCCTCGCCCGTATGCCGCCGAGTGCCTGAAGAACCCGCCCTTCCGCATGACCGACGATCAGATCGAGGAAACGTGGCAGGCTGTGCGCGATTCCGGCAACTATCCGGACATCGAGCGCACCGAGGCATCCAACGGCGACGTGTACTACTATTCCACGCAGTACCTCGAGTCCGGCTATGCGGCATCGCTGGCCGAATACGATGCGGTGGAGCGCCCTGCCGACGTGTAATGCCCGATGAGGGCCTAGCGCGCAGCAGCCATGCGCAACGCAATGCGTCCCGAGCAGTCTCGCTCGGGACGCATTTTTTTTGCTAACCCTAGAGCGCAAAAACGCCCCCCGCTGTCTGCGCAACGGGGGGCGTTTGCGATTCAAGCTTGCTTTGCCGGTCTAGCTTGCCAGCTTAGCGTTTACGGCAGCAGGTTCAGGCTCTGCAGCTCGGCCTTGACGTCGTCCATGCCGTAGTAGTCCAGGCAGTCGGCCGTCGGGCAGCCCTTCTCGGAATCCCAACCAAACTTCTCGTACAGCATGGTCAGGCCCTTCTGGAAGTCTTCCTTCTCCATCTTGTCGGTGCCCTTGGTGAACGGCTCCTTGTCCGGATCCTTGGTGAACGGCCACTGGGTGATGACGTCGTGGATGGTGCGGCAGTCGTTGCAGCCCATCTTGCCGTCCTTGTCGGTCATGCCGCGCACGGTGTTGGCGCGCTGCAGCGTCATGATCTTAGCGGCGCGCTTGTACAGCTCGTCGGTGGTGATGTCCTCGCCGGTGACGGCCTTGTAGAACTTGGCCTCCAGGTCGAGGTCGCCGCGGTAGTTGCGGCTCTTCGACGGGGACTGGGCCATCGGCCACACCCAGTTGCACAGCGTCAGCGAGTCATGCAGCACGTCGGTGACGATGGACCACCACGTGAAGTTCGCCTTGTGCTCGTTCATCGGCTTGTAGTCCTTCTCGGCGTCCAGAGCGTCCTCGCCGCCCCACAGCTCGGCAGCGATCTGCTGCTTCAGCTCGTGCGGAAGGCCGCACTGCAGCATGTTCTGATGCGAGTGGATCATGGGATCGCGGTTGAACACCATGTTCAGCAGGCCGCCGACCTGGCCGTAAGACTCGATTGCATGGTGCACCGGCCAGCCGCGGTAGTTGATCAGGCAGCTAGCGGTGGTGTCGAACCACTCCATGTCGTCCCAGCGCGGGCACCACACGAGCGGGCCGTGGCCAAGGTAGGACATCTCGTTGTCGTTCTGGGCGATGTGCTTGAGCAGCTCCACCATGATAGTTGGATCGTTCTTCTCGAACTTCTGCCAGTCGAACATGTTGTACTCGGCCTCGGGCAGCACCTTCTTGAAGATGCCCTTGGACACGCAGTGCGCGATGTCGCGGTAAATCTGAGCGTAGTTGCACCACATGCCCAGGTCGTCCATCGTGCCGCCGACAACCTGGTCCCAGATCAGGCCGTCCTCGGTGGAAGCCTTGACGGAGGTGTGCTCGCCCAGGATCTTCACCATGTAAATGGAGAACGGGAAGTTCGGCACGCAGGTGTTGCCGGTGATCTCGAAGCCGCCGTTCTTCTTGGCGTTCGGCACGCGCATGTCGGAGTAGCAGTGAATCGGGCAGCTGTGGCAGCCGTTCATCTTGATGGTGTACTTCTCGGCCTCGGGACCCTCGTCCTTGGTGGTCTTCATGCAGCGGTAGCCGACGGTGTTGATCTCGCCCGGCTTCGGCTCGCCGGTCTCGATCGGCTCGCCCTCGGCGTCGGCCCAGTACAGGCCCTTGCGAGCAGTCCAACGGGTGCCCTTGTCGTAGTACTCTGCCCATTCCTGCTGGGTGGACGGCACGACATGGTTGTTGTTGGAGCCGACGATCTCGCGCAGCATGTAGTCGGACAGATCGGCCAGGGCCTTCGGGTCCTTGACGTTCACGCTGCCGTTGCCCTCGACGACCAGTGCCTTGAGCTTCTTGGAGCCCATGATGGTGCCCAGGCCAGCGCCGGCGGAGTGGTTACGGGAGTTCATCATGACGGCGTAGGGCAGCAGGTTCTCGCCGGCAGGACCGATGGTCGCCACGCAGGCACGGTTGCCCTCGAGGCGGTTCAAAGCCTCGGTGGTGGAACGGGTGCCCATGCCCCAGACGAAGGAGGCGTCCTTGATCTCGACCTGATCGTCCTTGATGTGCAGGTACACCGGCTTGTCGGATTTGCCCTCGACGATGATGGCATCGTAACCGGCCAGCTTGATGCGGGCGCCGATCATGCCGCCGCAGTGTGCGTCGACGACCAGATGGTCCTTGCTGAACGTGGACAGGAAACTGATGGTGGTACGGCCAGCCAGCGGCACGCCGGAAGCGGTCAGCGGACCGACGGCGTAAACGATCTTGGACTCCTCGGAAAGAGGATCGGTGCCAGCGGGCACCTCATCGTACATGATCTTGTTAGCAAGGCCCATGCCGCCGATGTATTCCTTATAAGGTGCGGTGGACTCGGTGGTGATGCTGCCCGTCGTCAGATTGACGCGCAGGATCTTGCCGGCCCAGCCGTATGACTTCTCGTCAGCCATGTTGCATCTCCAAATCTCTTCTCGATACATGCGTTGCGTGACATGTCGGGCGATTCGGGTGCAGACGACAATTCGTCACTGGGCAGTGTTGCGCACCTTATGAATCGGGTATCCCCTCTTTGAGGGTAATTTATGGAAATGGCCTGGTAAACGGCGAACGGATTGGATTTTCCGGCGAATGAGGGGACAAATTCGACCGCATTGACCCCCAAAGAGGGGATACCGAAAAAGAGGTGAGCCGCATACTACTTACCGTTGCGTGACCCGGAAAGGGCGAAGAGTGTGCGCCGGAAATCAGAAGGGACGAGGCGGACGAGGCCTCGGCTGAGGGAGGAACCGGCGCAAGGTAGCGACTCACCAATATATGTGAGGGGGAGTACTGAGAATGTCAGATACGAATACAAGCGGCAGCGCCCCGGTCAAGAAGAACATCACCCGCCGTGACGTGCTGGCCATGGCCGGCTGCGGCGTTGCAGGTTTGGTCGTCGGCGGCGCGCTGGCCAGCTGGGGCGTCACCCAGGAGTCCATCGCATCCGGCCGCATCGAGCTGCGCACCACGCCCACCAAGATGATCGTCACCGATCGCGCCCGTTGCTCGGGTTGCCAGCGCTGCGAGATGATGTGCACGTTGAAGAACGACGGCCGCGTGTGCCAGCACATCGCCCGCGTGCGTGTGTGGGATAACTATTACTGGGGCAAGTCCGCCGACACCGGCGACGGCTCCTTCGGCGACGGCAAGGGTGCTTGCGAGTTCACCGTCGAGCACTGCAAGCAGTGCGCCGACGCGCAGTGCGTGAAGTACTGCCCGGTCCACGCCATCTACGCCGACGAGAAGACCGGCGCCCGCACGGTCGACACCAAGAAGTGCATCGGCTGCGGCATGTGCAGCCAGGCTTGCCCCTGGAACATGCCCCGCGTCGACACCGAGACCGGCGTGTCCACGAAGTGCATCTCCTGCGGCCGCTGCGCGGAGCAGTGCCCCAACGGCGCCATCCAGTTCATCGATTGGCAGGATATCGCGCAGAAGATCATCGACGAGGGCATCGTTCGTACGACGACCGCGGTCACCGCGTAATCGTTTCGGGGCGATATACCTCGCATGATGCGAACGCCCGCGCGGCAAGCGCGGGATGTGAAAGGTCGAAGACCTTATAACCGCGACCAAGGAAAGGAGTGAGCGCGAGATGATGGACGACGCAGCGGTGTTCTCGGTGCTTTCGAAGTGCTTCGGTTCCGTCGAGAAGGACGAATGGAAGCAGATGACGCGCAGCGCGGCCTGGGCCGAGTTCATGGACGGCGTTCGCCGTCTTTTGCAGGACGACACGCGTTTCGGCAAGCAGGCAACCCCCATCGAGCGCATGCATGTGCGCGCGCCCATGCAGGAATTCCTTTCCGCCAACGAGGTCGACGAGCTGTTCTGCCCTCCGCTTTTCGATGAGAAGCAGGGTTTTGCGGCGCGTCACTTCACCGGAGGGCTTCCCCAGTCGGCGATTCCGGTGGAATCGCTGTACACGGATTGGAACACTCCCGACAACGTGAATCCGCTCATCGGCAAGCAGAAGGGCCTGTACCTGGGCGCTTCGGCGCGTTACATGCGGGCATTGATCGAGCAGCTGGGCCTGGAGGTGCCGGCGGAATACGCCGACTGCCCCGATCACCTGGCATTGGAGCTTGACCTGGTGGCAGTTCTGCTGCGAAGCGGCATGGACGCCGAGGCTCGACAGTTTGTGGCCGAGCGCTTTGATTGGTTGACCGACTACCGGTTGAAGTTGCTGAAGCTTGACGATGACGCGCGGTTCTACATCAGCCTGGTCGACGTGATCTTGGGCATTTGCGCGGAACAGCGCGCGGAGTCCGAGTCCGACCAGACGGCTTGATGGCGGTTCGCATCATGGATGAAACGATGACGCAGGATGCATATAGAGAGGAATCAGCAATGTCAGAAAACGCTATTACCAGGCGAAGCTTTCTGGCCGGCAGCGCCGGGGTCGCAGCAGTAGCGGCCGGCGCGGGCTTCATGAGCTTCGGCGCCTGGGAGCAGGCTGACGCGAGCGGGACGAAGGATGTGGAATCCCACACCGCTTACTCGCTGTGCAACTCCTGCTCTTCCAAGTGCGGGTTCAAGGGGTACGTGGTCGACGGCAAGCTCACCAAGATGATCGGCGAGCCCGGCCATCCCCACTGCGAGGGCACGCTGTGCGGCCGCGCATACGGCTACGCGTCCATCGCCTACTCCGAGGACCGCTTGACCGACCCCTTGAAGAAGAACGCCAAGGGCGAGTTCGAGAAGATCAGCTGGGACCAGGCCTACTCCGAGATCGCCGAGAAGGTCAAGTCCATCATCGGCTCCGACGGCCCCGAGGCCCTGGCCATGGTCCAGGACCCGCGCCCGTCCGGCTCCTACTACACCAAGCGCTTCATGCAGGCGCTCGGCAGCGCCAACGTGTACACGCACGGCGCGGCCTGCAACATGTCGAAGAACTCCGGCTTCACGCAGGTCATCGGCGCGGGCGACTACCTGGCCGACGTCGAGAACGCCAAGGCCTGCATGTTCATCGGCCGCAGCTACGCCGACGCCATCCGCCCGAGCCAGCTGCACGCCCTGGAGAAGGCGCACGAGAACGGCGCGTACATCGTGCTGGTCGACCCGCGCCTGAACAACTCCATCGCCTTCGCCGACGAGTGGCTGCCCATCAACCCGGGCACCGACCTGGCGCTGGTGCTGGCCATGAGCCACGTGCTCGTCGACCGCGGCCTGTACGACAAGAAGTTCGTGTCCGAGCAGGCAACCGGCTTCGACGAGTGGGCCGCCACCCTGGGACAGTACACGCCCGAGTGGGCAGCTGAGATCACCGGCCTGAAGGCCATCGACATCGAGCGCATCGCGGTGAAGTTCGCCGAGTGCGCCCCGGCCGCCTGCATCGAGCCCAGCTGGCGCGGCGCCTATGGCTGCAGCTATGCCAACTCCGGCGAGACCGCCCGCGCCGTGGCCTGCTTCAACGGCCTTCTGGGCTGCTGGAACCAGAAGGGCGGCGCCCTGTTCAGCGCGTCGGTCAAGGCCGGTGACGTGGACAAGGCCAAGTTCCCGCCCGTGCCCAAGGTCGAGGCGAAGATCGCCGGCCAGTCCGAGTACCCGCTGTCCCTGTCCGGCATGGGCGTCAACGTCTACGCCGCGCAGCTTGCCAAGGAAGGCAAGATGAAGGGCATGTTCTTCTACAACTCCAACATGGTGGCGGGCTATTCCAACCCGGCCTACCTGCAGGAGTGCCTGGCCAACCTGGAGCTGTCGGTGTGCATCGACGTCCAGATGACCGAGACGTGCCACGCGTGCGACTACGTCCTGCCCGACACCAGCTACCTCGAGCGCCTCGAGCTCCCCGAGTTCTACGGCGGCAAGATCCCGGCCGTGGCCATCCGCGACCAGGTCATCGAGAAGGTGCATCCCAACACCAAGCCCGTCGACCAGATCTTCTCCGAGCTGGCCGATGCCTGCGGCGTGGGCCAGTACTTCGACTTCACCGTCGAGGAGCTCGCCGATGCACAGCTCAAGACCGTGGGCCTGTCCCTCGACGGCCTGCGCGCCTGCGGCGTGAGCACCTTCCCCGAGAAGGCGTTCAAGTACGGCTCGTACCCGAAGTGGAAGACGCCCTCCGGCAAGTTCCAGTTCGCCTCCGATGCCTGCGAGAAGGCGGGCCTGCCCCGCACCCCGCAGTGGCTCGAGCCCGCGGTGGCCGTGCCCGAGGACGGCAAGTCCTTCCGCCTGATCGGCGGCAAGCAGGCCATCCACACCCACACGCAGACCGCCAACAGCGAGCCGCTCATGGCCATCACGAAGCAGTACGGCCTCGAGCGCGTGTGGATGAACGCCCAGCGCGCCGAGGAGCTCGGCATCTCCGACGGCGACACCGTCGAGGTCTCCAACGAGCAGCACACGGGCAAGGTCCAGGTGAAGGTCACCCAGCGCATCAACCCCGACGCGCTGTACATGCCCAGCCACTACGGCTGCTCCTCGAAGGAGGAGAAGACGGCGTACGGCGTCGGCCTGCGCCAGATGGACTACGTGCCCTTCCGCATCGAGCCCGGCTACGGCGGAATCTGCTCCCAGGAGGCCGTCGTCACCGTCAAGAAAGTAGGTGCATAGCATATGGCACGCTATGGAATGCTTATCAACACCAAGAAGTGCATCGGCTGCTACGCCTGCCGCACCGCGTGCCAGCGCCAGAACGGCTTGGATCCGACTGACTCGTTCATCCGCTTCGAGGAGCGCGAGGTCGGCGAGTATCCGAGCGTGAGCGTCGAGCACGTGCCGCTGCAGTGCATGCACTGCGAGGACGCGCCGTGCGCCAGCGTCTGCCCGACCGGAGCAGCCCACATCGGCCCCGACGGCATCGTCGAGGTCGACCAGGGCCGCTGCATCGGCTGCCTGTACTGCATGGCCGCCTGCCCCTACCAGGTGCGCAACCGCAACGAGAAGACCGGCGCCGTCGACAAGTGCCGCTTCTGCAACGTGTCCAACTACACGAGCGGCACCGAGATGTGCAGCTGCGTGACGGCCTGCCCGACCGGCGCGCGCATCTTCGGCGACCTGGACGACCCGGACTGCGAGCTGGTGAAGGAGATCGCCGCCACGCACGCGGCCCCCATCGCCGGCGACCTTACCAAGTCCAAAGTCTATTACGTGAGGTGATGCTGAGATGGAGTACACACCTATTTGGAGCGGCATCATCGCCTGCTATCTGTTCCTAGGCGGCCTGGGCGGCGGCGCGTTCGCCACCTCGGCCTTCCTGGCCTGGCGCCATCCCGAGGCGGTCACCATGCGCAAGCTCGGCCACTGGATCGCGCCGATCGTCGTCATCGTCGGCCTCGTGCTGCTGATGTTCGACGCCAAGGCGGGCCTGCACAACCCGCTGCGCTTCGCGCTGCTGCTGACCAACTTCGGGTCCGTGATGACCTGGGGCGTCGTCATCCTGGCGGCGTTCGTGATCGTCGCGCTGGTCGCGCTGGTCATGGACCTGAAGAAGCGCCGCGTGCCCATGTGGCTCGAGATCGTCGGCGCGGTGCTCGGCATCTGCGTGGCCATCTACACCGGCTGCCTGCTGGGCGTGTGCAAGACGTTCCCGCTGTGGAACAACGCGCTGCTGCCCATCCTGTTCCTGGTGTCTGCCGTGTCCACGGGCATGGCCGCCGTGCTGCTGGCCGGCGTGTTCAAGTGCCCCGAGGAGTTCAACCGCGTGGGCGTGCTCAAGAAGTTCCACTTCTGCTTCCCGTGCATCGAGATGCTGCTGGTGGCGGCGCTGCTGTTCATCACGGCGACCAACTCCACCGCGGGCCTGGCCTCGGTGCAGGCGCTGGTGTGCGGCAGGTACGCCGTGGTCTTCTGGGTGCTGTTCGTCGCCGTGGGCCTGGTGATCCCGACGGTGCTGGAGACCAAGATGCTGTTCTTCAGCCCCAAGGAGTTCGAGGAGTCCCGCAAGGCCCACATGATCAGCGCCGGCTCCGACATCGGCGTGCTGGTCGGCGGCTTCGTGCTGCGCCTTCTGGTGCTGCTGGCCGCGCTGCCGGTGACCATGACGGTCGCCTGGACGCTCTAGCCGCCCGCGGGGCGGGGCGCCCGGCCCCGCGCCGACCGCGGGGAGCGGG